>JBDTFL010000761.1:0-4532 GCA_039937955.1 Polyangiaceae bacterium
GGACGATTGCCGATCGCGAGCAGCACGAAAAAGAGAAGGGAGTAGTCGTTCGAGAAGCGATACCCGAATTGTCGCCAGCCGCTGTTCTGGTAGCAGAGATCGATCAGCATCGGGACGAGCGCTGCAATGAGCACGATGTCGTGCAAAAAGCCGCGTTTTTTCGGGTAAAGCAACCACAAATAGAGCGGCGTCGTGAACCACAACGCCAGCCCGTGCTCGTTGATTTGGACGAACGGCGCGCCCGCTGACCCATGAGGCGGACGCCACGGAAGCTCACTCAACATGACGCCCAGATTTTTCGGGAAGTAGTGGTAGCCGGCCAAGCCCCATTTCAGGATGCGATTGTGCCAAGCGACACTCAAGTATTCGTGGCCGAACGCGAGCGGGGACGGATTTCCGAAACGCGATTCGTTCATCCAGCTCGCGATGGCGACTGAAATCAAAATCGGAATGCCGAACATCACGCACATGCGCGCGAAGATTTTTTTATCGACGCGTTTCCAGGTTTGCTCCACGCGATCTTGGAGCGAGCCTTCGGTCGCGAGGCCGTCTTTGCATGCAACGCGGATCGCTTCGAAGATGAAGAGTGTTGCCATGGCCGACATCGACGGCCGGCTCGTCCACGTGCAAGCAATCGCCAAACCCGCTAAAAATGGCCGTTCCGCGTCGAGCGCGAACAAAATGTAGAGCGCACCACACGCCACACCGACGACGTGCGCCGCGAACCAAACCGTGCCCTCGACCGCAGTAAAAAAATAGACGGTTCCGAATGCGAACAGCAACGCGAGCGCGACGTTCTCTTTTTCCGACCGTTCCGAGCGTAAGCTGCGGCGCAATTTTTCGAGCACCAAAAACAAAACGGCCGGCCCGACACCTGCGAGCCACACGATGAACTGTCCGTCTTGAAAATTTTCCGGCGACCCGGCGATGGCCACGAACGGCAACATCAGGAGCGCAGGGAACGGCGGAAAGCTAATGTACGTTTTGCCGCCGAATTGGGCGAAATCGTTGCCGCCCGCATAACCCGGCGGACCATTCACCAGATCTTGGCGACCATGGAGCCACGCGTTCGCCAAGTGCGCGTAGTGATTGTAGGGCGTATGCACCGCGATGCGGTCGTGCCCTGCGATGAGAGCGAAGACGACGACGCAAACCAAATAAATCGCGCCCGCGATCAACACGCGCCGCGAGCGAGTCGTCGGCTGAATCCATTTTTCGAATGCGCTCATCGGTAGCTCAGGAGGCCTCAAGAGGTCGGTGTGGACCCGAATCACACGTCCCGAAATGCGTAACCCGATTCGCATGTCTTCCGCAGCATGCGTGCACGTAAGTTCGCAGACACTCGGGAAATACCGGGAAAATCGTCACGCTTTTCTTGTATTTCGTCATGGTATGGCGCTTGTAAGAGGGCAGGTCGGCGGTAAGTCCGCCCTAGATTGCCTGCAGCTCGGGCACTACGTATTGGAGCGACGATTTAGCATGGCCCTCCCGTTCGATGACACTCAAGGCGCACGCGACCCGCGAGCTCTGGCGATTCTCGCCAAGACGATTTACCGCGAGCTGCGCGCCAGTGGATACGCCGAGCGCGACGTCGTCGCGTTGGCCAGCGAGCTCGTTGGCATGGTCGCTAGCGACATGCGCGAGACTCGCACCGCAAAAAAGGGCTGAGCCCCGGCACCAAGGGCGCAAGCCGAGCTACGCGCAGGCGTCCAGAACCTCGTGTCCAGCCCCCACGCCCAGAAAAAACGGTCGCTCCCTGCCGTGTATTTGACATAGAAGAGAGACTCCCGAGACAATTCGAAAAGCTGTTCGCGCTCTGCCGCCTAAACGCGAAACAGAACTGGAAGAACGCACGCAAGCGTCTGCCAGATTTTCGGGGTTGCCCTAGAGGGTCACTACTTCATGTTCGCCATCATCATCAGTGAGAAGGGCGGGGCCGAGCGGAGAGAATCGTTCGACAAGAACGAGATCAACGTCGGACGAGTGCAAGGCAACGACTTGATGCTCCCGAAGGGGAACGTCTCGAAGCATCACGCGCGGCTGCTTTATCGCGACGGTCGCTTCATCGTCACCGACCTCAAGAGCACCAACGGTACCTACGTCAACGGTCGCAAAATCGCGCAAGCGACGATCGTTCGCGAGGGTGACAAAATTTATATTGGCGACTTCGTGCTTCGCCTCGACTCCGGTGCGCAGAGCATCGACGAGCCGAGCAACGCGCAACAAGCGCCACCGCCCGACGACGGTGGACGCTCGCTGCAGCGCACGGGACCGAGCAACCCAGGTCCTGGAGGCAGCGCTCCGACGAATCCGCCCGCTGGGCCTCCCGAGGCAACGCAAGGACCGGTTCGCGCAGTGAATGTGCCGGGAATGCCACCGCTTCCGCCTGATGCTGCATTTGCCGCGGGACCGCCGTCGCCGGAGCCCAGCCATTATCCGCTCGAACGGGATCCCGACGATTCGGGCGCAGACACTGGCGAAAAACAAAACGCTTCGCAGCAACCGGCGCCAATGCAGCCGCGTCTTCAGGTTCCGGCGCCGCCGCGCATTCCTACGGCGGTGTCACCCGCGCAGCAACCGCGCATGGGCTCGATGCCGACACCGGCACGCGCTATCAGCCCACCGCGCGCCAATGTACCGGGCTCGGTTCCGCCGCCGGCTCGTTCGCCTTCGCCTGCATCATCGGGCCAAGACGTTGCGAGCGCGCGCTCGTCGTCGTCGCGTCAGCCGCCGCGTGAAAGTGCTGCGATCGCTGCGCGTCGCTTGGCGCTCGTCACGCTCGTCGATCGCGTTGCAGACGCGACGGATCTCGGTCCACTTCGCGCATCGCTCGTCGTCGATGAGCAGACCGCAGGACGCATCGATCGCGTCGTGCGCGAGCAAGCCGGCTCGATGATGAACGAAGGCGAGGCGCCGGAAGGCACCGACGTCGAGCAATTGATGCGCGACGCGATTCGCGAGCTCGTCGGTCTCGGTCCGATCGGAATGCTCCTCGAAGAAGACGACGTCACCGAAATTCAATGTCTGCGACACGACAATCTTCTCCTCACGCGCGCAGGCACGATCGGTCCGGCTGACACGTCGTTCACGAGCGAAGATGCATTTTCACGCATCATCGGTCGCCTGACTCTGCAAGCCGGTGAGCCGGTTCGCCAAGGTGAGTTCGTGATCGAGCGACGATTGCCGCGAGGTGCGCACATGCTCGCGTTCGTTCCGCCGGCGTCTGCGGGTCATGCGCTTTTGATTCGCAAACGTCGTCGCCTGAACATGTCGCTCGAAGATTTCGTTCGGCTCGGCGGTCTCTCTCGCGCGATGACCACATTCCTCGAAAACTGCATGGCGGCGAAAGCAAACGTGCTGATGTGCGGCTCGAACGGCCAAGCGCTCAGCGCCTATCTCGCGGCGCTCACATCGGCATGTGGCTCCGGTGATCGCGTCGCGGTGTTGCAAGAGGTCGACGAAATCACGGTGCCGCATGCACACGTCGTCTCGATCGCGCTCGCCGACACCGATCGACTCGGCGAAGAAGCGGTTCGCGCTGCCGCAAAGGTACGCGCTGATCGCCTGGTCGTCGCATCGCTCGCCGGACGCGTCGGCGCCGCAACTCTCGAAGCCATCGCAGACGGCGCAGAAGGCGTGCTTGCCGCGACCACTGCACCGTCGCTTCGCCAAGGTCTTTCACGGTTGGTCGCGCAGCTTCTGCTTACGCGACCTGGAATGAGCGTCGAAGCCGCGCGCGAATGCGTCGGCGAATCGTTCGACGTCGCCATGGAGGTCGCGCCGTTGCCCGACGGTCGTCATCGTGTGATTCGACTCGCCGAGCTCGGTGGCGCAGATGCAAAAGGCGTCGTCGTTCGCGATCTCTTCATCGCCGGCGAAGGCGACGGCGCATTCGTTTCGACCGGCGTCGTGCCGCGCGTAGTTGGTGAATTCGCGCAACGCGGCGTCAAAGTCGATCCCAACCTCTTTAAACGCAGCGTCGGCCGCTGAGATTTCTCAGCAGCCGAAGGCCACGATTTTCCGGTCATTCGCTCAGCTAATCGAAGCCGAGCTCGTGGAGCGGACGCCATCGACATTTTTCGAAGCCATTTCCCCGCGTACTTCTTCGGCGGTCGAAATCGCTTTTTCGAAGTACGGCTTCGCGATCGCAGCGACTTGCTCACGAACTCTCTGGCCGCTCTGCGTTCCGAGAAAAAAAGCGACGCCGGTAGCAACTGCAGCTGCGCCCGCACCGACTGCGATCCACGTGCCCGCTGATTTTCCGTAATCATTGCGACGGCGGAACAGCTTCACGTCGTTGAACAGGTCTCTGGCGATGTCGCTGTTCGCAACCGCCCATGCGCCGCCCAAAAGCGAAGCAACGCTGGCAGCCCCGCTCGCGAGCGTATGCATCGTGTCCGCCTTCGTCTTCGAGCTCGGCTTGAGCGAATCGACGATCTTGTGCGCGGTTTTCGACGCCGCTGCGGTGTGTTGCTTTGCCATCTTCTTCAGCATCTTCTTTTGCGCTCGAACCTTCATGGCCGGCTCCTTGG
>JBDTFL010000762.1:0-2781 GCA_039937955.1 Polyangiaceae bacterium
TTGGTCTGGTGGAACTGCGGAGATTTTCCGGCTGAGATTTTTTCAATCTCGGTGGTGAGATCTTCGGCGCGCTTTTTGGAGCCGGCCTCCGAATAATTGCCGATGCGCGGCGCCGCCATGCCGGGGACGATCCAATAAACGATGCGCCAGGCGAGGCCGCTCAACACCAAGAGCACAAAAGCGTAATAAAGAATTTTGCCGCTCGAAAAATCGGTGCTGACCAAACCGAAGCCGGCGTGGAGAGTTGCCGCAACGAGCGCGAGCAATCCGGCGAAGACGTGGACCCACAGCCAGGCCATCATCGTGCCGCGGCCGATCTTCCACGACTCCTGCATGCTTCGTTTGCGCGCGGAAAATGCGTAGCTCAAAAAGGTGAAGAACACGGCCGTGCAACCGAGGCCCAGACCGATGCCCGTGTAGCCGCGCGCGTTGTTGCTGAAATAAAATGGATCGATCTTGGTGAACGTGCCGGCGACCGCGAGCGCGAGCACCGTGAACATGACGACCGACGTGAGGACGGCGAGCACGAGCCACACCCACATGCGCTCGCTGAGCTTGACGTCGCGTTTGAGGCCTCCCGGTTGACCGGCCACGTCAGCCTCTCTTCTGATGCATCGCGATGCCCACGACGAGTGTGTCCGCCGCAAAACCCTTCATCGGGTCACTGCGGAATGCGGCGCCGGTTGGACACGCGGTGACGCACGCGTAATCGCCGAACCCTGCGCAAAGGTCACATTTTGCGGCAATTCGTGCGGTTTTCGGCGACAGCTTCTCGAGGAGCGCGTCGGTTTTTTTTCCGCCCACCAAAAAATCCATCAGCTTGAAAACGAAACCTGGGTCTTCGGGCTTCACGGCGTGCATGGAAATATTTCCGTACGGGCAACGCTCCGCGCAGGCGCCGCAGCCGATGCAGTTGTCCTCGACGATCGAAATCTCGCCAGTGGTAAGCCGCACGATGCCGTTCACGCTGCACAGCAAGCACACCGGGTCTTCGCAGTGACGACATGCGGTGGGGAACAAATAATTTTCGAGCTGCAGACCGCGGAGCTGAAGTCGTGAATGTTTGTGGCGACGCCCGCACGCCTCGACGCAATTTAGACAACCGGTGCATTTCGTTTGATCGACGACGAGGACCTCCGTTCCGGTGGCCAGGCCGCGCTCGATCATCGTCTCGGCGGAGAAGGCGAGACGTGTCGCATCCTTCGCGGCGCCTTTCACTGGTGCGAGCCACGATGCCGATCGGACCACTTCTTCCGCGCGCATCGCGCTCGCTTCGAGCGCAGGACGTGCATTCGGATATTTTCCAAGCACCGCAAACAAGTGCGGTGTCGGAATGAAGATCACCTCGGCGCGACTTGCAGCGCGCACCGAATAGGGAAGGGAACGCTCGCCGGTCAAAACCCCGAACGCCCCGAAAATGTCGCCTTCGCGAAAGTAGACGAGCACTTGATCGGTCGCATTTGGATCAGGTCCGGGAGCCGAGCTACGCGCAGGCGTCAAGTCGGTCTTTCGTGAAACCCGCAAAAAACCCGTGCGAACGAGATAAAGGCCGCCCGACGGTTGCCCCTCGCGCACGACGATTTCGTCGACGCCGAGGATTTTCAATTCCGCCTTGGACACCAATTCTTCGACCGCTTGCTCGGGCAATGCACCGAGCGCCGAGGGCGCATGCGCGTACGTGAAGAGCGCGCGCCGCCGATAGAGCTCGTTCATCGTCTTCTTGAAAACATCCGACACGCCCATCAAGCGATGCACGGCCGCCTTCGGAATTTCGATCACGACTGACTGCTCGCGCGCGACGACGGTGTACGGCTCCGGGCGATCGGCCATGACCGAAATCTCGCCGAAGAAAGATCCGGGAGCGAGATCGAGAATGTGGACGTTGTTGCGACCCGAGCCGCCGAGCCATTGCTCGAGCACGCCTTGCAAAACGATGCACATACGATCCGCGAAATCGCCTTCGCGAAACAGAACTTCGCTCGGCGCGAGCTGACGGACAGTGACCTTCAAAACGAGATGCCGCAGATCACGATGCGCGACGCCCTCGAAAAGGTTGATGCCGCGGAGCATTTCCGCGAGGCCGTCCAGCGTCCACGGCGAGCGCACCACGTTGATGCCCACTTGGAGCATCAGCGTGTAGTTCGGGAGCGCGTCCTCGACCTTCATCTTGTTGAGCAGCACCATGTCGGCACGACTCAAATCCGCCGGACACGCCGGAACGCATTGCTGACACTGCGTACACGCGCTCAAAAAATCGACGACGCGCGGATCTTCGATGGTCGTGAGGCTCACCGCTGCGTTGATGTCCGCGATGCTCACCTCTTTCGCTTGCGGCAGCGGACACGACAGCATGCAGTCGTTGCAACCGATGCACGCGAGCACTTGGCGCTCGACGCGCTCTTTCAGATCGAGAGTCGGATCGCTCATGCCGGACCGATTTTCATGACGACGTGCCTCGTGCTCACGAGGCCCGTTGACCAGTGAGTGAGATTGGAGCTTGTTTTCGCGGGCTTTTGTTCGCGTACTCGAGCGCGACTGTGCCGAGTGAAATCATGTCGCCCTCGTACGCGAGCGTCCATTGTCCTTGCGCGATGGGCACGCCGCGGATGACGACCGCGCCTTGCATGGGTGCGACGTTGATGAGACCGCCCGCCAATTCGATCGCCGCGTGCGTCGGTGCGACGCTTGGATCGTCGAGGCGGATCGTGGCCTCGGGGCTGCGACCGATCGTCGTGCGGCCTTGTCCGACCGCGAAGCTCAAACCGATTCCGGATCCGGATC
>JBDTFL010000763.1:0-2990 GCA_039937955.1 Polyangiaceae bacterium
ACGGTAAATTCCAGGCTTTCAGCAACTTCATCTTCCACTACGACAGCTACGTCGTCGGCGGAGTTGGAGCGCTCGTCGACAAACCGATTCCGGTCATCGACCCTGACAACCGTAACTTTTCCTACAACACCAACATCGACTTCGACATCGGGCTCGGTCTTCGCGTCTTCTTGAACCGCTGGTTCGCGGTCAACATGGAAGTCCGCGACTACATCTTCAACGAGAAGATCGAAAACACGGACGTCGCTACCACGCAGGCAGCACAGCTCGACCAGTCGACTTGGTACGGCCCCTCGAAAATCACGAACAACATCCAAGCTCAAATCGGAGTCAGCATCTTCTTTCCGTTTAGCTGGACGTATCGGTTGCCGAAATGAGAGCGCCCTCCATGCATACGCAGAAGACCGCGAACTCCCGACTTAGCCGCTGGCTCGCGCCGGTTGTGGGCACCGCTGTTGCGCTGACCACGCTCGTCTCTTCAACTCCCGCAAGCGCGCAGGAATACCAGCTCACCGGTCCGCTCGCCGGCGCCGGATCGAGCAAGCATCTGCGCCTCTATCGCAAGAATCGCATCGAGGTTGCACCCACCGCTTCGTTCACGTTGCTCGACGAATATCGCCGCACGATTCTGTTCGGTGGTCGTCTGCAATACAACTTGGCGGATTGGATCGGCATCGGAGTCTGGGGTGCTTACGGCGCCATCAGCTCGACGACTGACCTCACCGACCAAATCAACACCGTTGCGCCGCGTAACTCACGCACCGCATCGGACGTTTCGCCGAACAACTTCGGCGATCAGACGGCGAAGATGCAGTACGTCGTCGTGCCGCAAGTTCAGCTCGTTCCGCTCCGCGGAAAGTTCGCCATCTTCCAGAAGATCTTCGTCGACACCGACGCCTATTTGCACCTCGGCGTCGGGTTCGTCGGAATTCAGGAGCGCGGTTTCTGCGGCGGTGGCGGCGGACAACCGACTTGCACGGATCCGAACTCGTTCGCGCTGGCATCACGCACCGCGATTTCGCCAACGTTCGGTCTCGGCCTCAACTTCTACATCAACAACTTCTTGTCGCTCGGTGTCGAGTATCGCGCGCTTCCCTTCTCTTGGAACCGCGCGGGCTTCGATTCACGTGGCTCAGGAAACGACGGCAACACGCCGGACCAAAAAGTCGACGAGCAGGATCGCACGTTCAAGTTCAATCAAATGATGACGATCTCACTCGGCTTCTCGTTCCCGACGGCTCCGAAGCTCTCGGAATAAACAGAACGTAAGTAGAGACAAAGGAAAACGGGTCGCACTCTCACGAGGCGGCCCGTTTTGCATTTAAGCCGATTTTTCTCGGCTCGTTCTGATCGCTCCGTGGTCTCAGCGCTTCTTCAATTTGCCGTCGGCGTCGATGGTGAAACCCGGCGGGAATGCTTTGCGACTTGTCTCGCGGAGATCGTCCGGCACTACCCAGCCGCGCGACAAAAATCCTTCGCAGATTTTGTTCTTCACGCGAAAACTCTCTTCTTCCGGAAGGATTTTCAAGAGCGCCGAAGCGGCCGCCTCGTCCTCTTGGTGAAAAATTGCCGCCGCCGCGTGGAAGCGCGCCGTTTCGTTCACATCGTCCAAGAACGGCTCGACCGCCTCGCGAATCGCTGGGCTCTTGTGCTCCTCGAGCGCGACGAGCAGCTGAATCTTCGGATCGATGAACTTCGCGTACTCCGTGTCCCAGCGTGCGAGCCACGAGATCAGCTCTTCGACGTATTCGTCTTCGTCGACCAGCTCTTTCAAAATTTTCATCGGCCACGCGAGGCTGTCGGCTTTTTCGGAGAACTTCCGAATCGGCCCGATGGCCTCGCGGCCTGCGCCAAGGACACCCTGCGCGGCGAGGTCTTTCTCCTCTTGGTCGGTGATCGACGGATCCATCGTGAACGTGAACCGCTTGAGCAGCGCGGCCGCCGATTCAGCGGTGCCGACCTCTGCGAGCATTTGGAGTGCCTCACCGCGATCGTAGTTTTGCGCGCGCTTGTCTGCAGCACGATCCGCAAATTTCGCCACGACTGCGTTCGCCGAGACCTCTTTTTTAGGCTTGGGCGACGTGCCCTTGCCTTGCTTTTTCTCTCCCCCTTTGAACAGATCGAAAAATCCCATGGCGTAAATGGCGCTCCGGCTGAAAGTCGCGCGTAACCTAACTCCCCGAACGCGACAACACCAGGCCGATAGCGACCAGACGTGGTCGCGTCCAACGTCACCCGCGATTTACAGCGGAATGGCGAGGAGCACGACCTCTTTGCCGCGCGTCTGCACGCGGTAGCGGACCGGCTTGCCGTGCTTTTGCGAAGCCTCTTGCTCCATTCCTTGGATGCGCCCGCGGAATGTGTCGGCCGAGATGTGATCGGTTTGCTCGCCTAGCGACTTTTTGGCGGCGATGTATTCGCGGAAAATGCGCGCGTAATACGCGTCTGCGGGCTCTGCAGCGAGCGCGGCGATGGCTGCCGGATCCATTTCGCCGCCGTCGTTGTCCGAGAAACCGGCCATGGCCGCAGCGCTCGGAGCTTTGGATTCACGACCTTGCTCATCGGTTGTGTCTTCTTCGATGCCCATCAATTGATTGAGGAGCTGATCGATTCGGAATGCGAGGCCACCCAAATCCGGATGATCGAGCTGGAAGCGTTTGTCGGTCTGGCCGTTCAAAATCGCTAGCAGGCCCTCTTCGAGCACTTGGATGGGGCCGGTGATGTAGCTGCCGAGCAGCCAACCGCCGACAATAACAAGGATCAATCCGAGAACGGTGACGCCCGCAATTGCCGGAAGAAGAATGCTGGTGACGTTTTCGATGAACGACGCGGGCGCGTTCGTGGCGATGGCGCGCTTGCCGTCGCCGATGCCGTCGAGGTGATCGACCGCGATGACCATGTCGCCCGAGGTAACCGCGCCAACATGGCCCGCGCCGATAGCAGCTTTGACGGCGTCTTTTTGGGCAGTGATGGCTTGGTCGAGATCGCTT
>JBDTFL010000764.1:0-3852 GCA_039937955.1 Polyangiaceae bacterium
AGAAGCGGCGATTCAGAATTTGAAGGATCATCCGAACGCCGTGCAAACGACGGCGCCCGTTGCCCATCCCGTTTCACACGGTGGTGGTGGCGGAACGAAACCTCCGGCGACCTCGACCAAGCCGCCGTGCAACTGCACGCCAGGAGATCCACTCTGCTCCTGTCTCTGAGCCGAGAGGATGCGCACGTCGGCGCGAGCCGAATTATTTTCGCTCTCGATTTTCCGGATATTTCAGAAGCTCGCGCCTTCGCCGATCGTCTCGGTGAAGGCGTTGGCGTTTTGAAGGTCGGGCTCGAGCTGTTCGTCGCGAACGGCGAAGAAGCGGTGAGCGCCGCACGAAGAAGCCATCCGGTTTTTTTGGATCTGAAGCTGCACGACATTCCGCAAACAGTGGAGCGCGCGGTCGAGCGTGCCGCCGATCTCGGCGCGAAGATCGTCACTGTGCATGCATCCGGCGGAAAAGAAATGTTGAGGCGGGCCGCGAAGGTTGGCGCCGATCGCGGCGTCGCGATCGCAGCGGTCACGGTGCTCACATCGCTCGATCAATCGGACTTGATGGATGCTGGCATTCACGAATCGCTCGGCGTGCATGCGCTCCGCTTGGCGCGCGTCGCGTTCGACGCTGGCGTTCGCGCGTTCGTTTGCTCGCCCAAAGAGGTACGCGCGATGCGCGGCGAGCTCGGAAGCGAGGCCACGTTGATCACACCGGGCGTTCGTTCGTCGCATCACGATCCAGCACAAAACCCGGATGATCAGAAGCGTGTCGCGACTGCCAACGACGCCATTCGCGATGGCGCAGATTACATCGTCGTCGGCCGTCCCATTCGCAACGCCGCCGACCCTAAAGCGGCAGCCGCCGCATTCGCACACGAGATCGAGGTCGCCGTTTCATGCGCTGGATCGTAGGCCTGCAGCCGGTTCGCGAAGCCATTCGCGCGCACGGAAAAAATCTTGGACGCGTTTTGGTTGAACGCTGCGAATCACCGCAGCTCGACGCGGTCGCGCGTTTTGCGACCGATCAAGGCGCGACGGTCGAACGCGTTTCGCGCGCGGAGCTCGAAAAAATTTCGGCAGGTGCAAAACATCAAGGCGCGGCAGTGCAAGCCGAAGAGCTCGTGATTTTGTCGCTCGAAGATCTGAAGACCGACGAAACGTCGGTAATCGTCACGCTCGACGAAATCCAAGACACCCAGAATTTCGGCGCCATCATCCGATCGGCAGTCGCCTTCGGAGCCACCGCAGTGATGTGGCCCGAGCACGGATCAGCGCCTCTCACCTCCGCAACATTTCGCGCGTCGGCGGGTGCCGTCGAGCACGCCACGCTCGTCCGCGTCGGAGGTTTGCCGGCTGCGCTCACCGCCTTGAAGGCGCGCGGCATCACACCGATCGGCCTCGATCCTCAAGGTGACCACGACATCGACAAAGTCGATCTCACGAAAGGCGTCGCGCTCGTGATCGGCGCCGAAGGCAAAGGCCTCCGTAAATCCGTGAAGTCTGCATGTGATTTTTTGGTGCGCTTGCCGATGACGAACCGATTGGGCTCGCTCAACGCATCGGTCTCCGCCGCCATCGCGCTCTACGAAACCGCACGCCAACGTCGCGCCTGAAACGCAGGGCAAGCTTTCGTGCGATCCGAAATCGCCCATAAATTCCCGATTAAAATCTTCCTGTTCGCCTTCTTCGGATGGGCGTTCGACTTTTACGATCTCGTTCTTCTCGGATTCATCAAAGACGACGTCGGTCGTGATCTTCACCTCACGCACACCGCTGAATCGTGGCTGCTCGGCGTTGCGCTCGGTGCATCGGGCGTCGGCGGAATCGTCGCCGGCATGCTCGCCGACCGCATCGGCAAACGCACGATGCTCGCCAGCACCATCGCGCTCTACTCACTCGGCTCACTGGTGTGCGGGCTCGCACCGACGACGACGGTCTTCGTTCTTGGACGATTGATCGTCGGGCTCGGCGTCGGCGGCGAATGGGCGATCGGTCATGGCATGGTCGCCGAAGCTGTCGCTCCGAAAATCCGCGCACGCGCATCTGCAATGCTCCAAGCGGGTGAGCCCACCGGCGTCGCCATTGCGGCAATGGTCGGCTACTTCGTAGTTCCGCATTTGGGTTGGCGAAAAGTTTTGATCGCGTCGAGCGTCACCGCGCTGTTCGCGCTCTTCGCGCGTCGGTCCGTACATCTGCCGGATGAACCCGCAGCACTGAAAAACACCGGCAAATCAGCGTTAAAACAATTGCATGATGCACATATTGGGAAAATCATGTTTTTGGCGTGGGTGCTCGGCGTTCTCAAGCTCGGCACGTACTGGACTTGTTACACGTGGCTGCCGAGCTTCCTGCTCCACGAGATGCATCAGTCCACCGCGAAATCCTCGACGTGGGTTTTGACGGCGCAAGCTGGGCAGTTGGTTGGAATGCTCGTGTTCGGAACGGTCGCCGACAAGGTCGGGCGTCGTCCCGCATTTTCGACTTTTTCGACCATCACCGCGTGCGCGATCGCGCCGCTCGCGTTCGAATGGAATTTTTTGTCGGAGCATCCGCCGCTTTTTTGGGCCTGCATGCTCATGCTCGGTTTCGGCTCTGGATGCACTGCAGGCTTCGGCGCACTCCTCGCCGAGCTCTTTCCGACCGAGGTGCGCGGTTTCGCGATGGGCACCACCTACAACATGGCGCGCGCCGCGCAGCTCCTTTCGCCGGTGCTCGTTGGCGCGATGGTCAGCGCGTACGGTTTGGCAGGCGGGCTCTCCGTGCCGATGATGCTCGCGCTCGCAACTGCGATGTGGGTTTGGGTGTTGCCGGAGACGCGCGGAATCGAGCTGCCTACGCTTGCGTCTACTCCCCGTCTCGACAGAGCGCCCGCTCACCCAGAGTCGTAAAATAATTCGCGAGCCACAACGCGTCCGCCGGTGCGTCACGTTTGGCGGAGACTGCACGACCTGCACGTCGGCCTTCTGCCGGAAATGCGATCGCGTCGAAGAGGCTTTCGAGCAGGTCCTCGAACATTTTTTCTTCGTCCGGGTCGAGCGATCCGCCCACATTCTCCGGAGTGCCGCGATTTCGCGCAACCTCACGGCGAGCCGCCATTTTCAGCTTCATTTTGATCGCGGCAAACAGGAAAACCGGCGAGCCATTCATGTCGGCGACGACGTGCTCGAGATCTTTTTTCCATTTTTCGTCGAGATGCGAAAACCGCGCTTCGACATCTCCGCGATGCACCGACGCAAAAAAGCCGACCTGCCCGGCATATGAATCTTCCGCGACGAATTTTTCCAGATGACAGAGGTCGTGGATCGCAAAGTCGAGCGGGTCTGCCGTTTGGTCATCCGACAAGATCGAAACGCAACGCTCGCCCCGCGCTTGCATCGCGAGCAGCTCGTGCGGATGAACCACGCGCTCCAAAACGTGCAGCGGACGCCGACCATGCGCCGCTTCAACCAAACCACGTGCTGCAGATTCCGGAACACTGCGGACGCGCTGCAACGCAAAGAGGCGAACGTCCTCGGACGCCACGTCACATGCGAACGACGGTTTACGTGCACCCTGCAACCATCTGTGCGGTGCGCCCGCGCGAGCGCGCTCGGCAACGAAGGCGCACGCGCGCGCTACGTCGTAGGCCGAGGCGACTTGCGGAAACCGAATCATGGAAAGACAAAAGCCGAGCTATGCGCAGGCGTCTAGGAAAAGCCGCGAGCTATGCGCAGGCGTCTAGGGCTTCAGCACCAGGCTGCGCACGTGATTGCGGGCCTCGGTTCGGCGAGAAGCGATGAACTCAGCTGAAAATGGCTCGATTTCGTATCCGCGTTTCACGAGCTCACCGATCGCGAATGGGAGCAGATGAAGGCCCGT
>JBDTFL010000765.1:0-4746 GCA_039937955.1 Polyangiaceae bacterium
TCGCCGCAGAAATCGCGCTCGCCGGCTTTGGCGTTCTCTCGATCGAGCGCTGGGGAAAGGCGCTGGTCATTTTGCTCGAGGTCGCGCCCGCATTCGATTCGCCATTTTTTGCTTCGCTCCTCGAGGCCGCAGTTGGCGCAGCGACCACATGGTCCACGCGTGCCAGCCTCGCGTGCCTTCCTCTGTCGAACGACGACGGCTCGCGATTTCTCATCGCACGCGGATCGTCCGCCGAGCAAGTGCGCATGTGGATCAGCTCCGGAGTACCGTGGGCTGAAGCACTTCGCCGCTTGCAACGCGATGGGGGAAGTCGGTGACGGATCGTGATCGCATCTCGCGACTCGAAGCGCTGCTCGCACGGGTGAAAGCACGCACCGACGAGCCGCGAGCCTTTGAAGAACCGACCGACGACGTTGCCGCTCCCGCCGTGCAGGCTTCTGATTTTTCGGATTCTTCGGACCCCGAGGTAAACGGCTTGGCACGCGCGGACTCGGTATTTCCCGCTGAATCGTCGACGTTGCAAGCGTTGCCTCCGCCGCCGCCCAACTCGTCGGCCAATGCGTTCGCGGCTCCTGACTCGACCCCAACCGCGCATCCGATCTCGCAACCGGTTTTGCGATCTGATGCGAACGTCGACGCGCCGGCGCTGCCCAATTCTTCACCCGCGTCGCTCGAAGAGGCATTCGAACAATACGAGCTGGTGAGTGAGGTCGTCGAGCTCACACCCGACGCGGAAGACGACTCGGTTCGCCCGTCGATTCCTGCGCCCATCATGTCGGACGACGCATTCGCAGACGACGCGCAGCTTCGCGTTGCAACGCCCGTCGAAGAATTCCAAAGCCAGCAACGACTGGTCGTGGCGCCGTCGACGCGTCCGGTGAGCGGCGTCGACGAAGGCGAGCTCGAAATTTTGGGCGAATCGGATCTCGACAGCAACGACGAGGTCATGGACGTCGAGACCGACGATCTCCTCGCGCGCACCTCGGAGGTACAAGTGCAATCGGGCCGACCGACCCGCCAAGCCGAAGAAATGATCGCTACGATTTTGTCGACGGGTTTGGATGCGCCGCCCGAGAACGCGAATCGTCCGGTGCTCGAGCTTCAAGACGAAGACGAGATCGAGGAGCCGCCGCCGTCGTCGCGTCGCCCGGTTTCACACGAAGAGGTTCACGAGCAGGAGCTCACGTTCGAGAATGATCCGCCGCCGCTGATGACGCCGCCGCCGGAGTCGGGTCGTCAGGTTGCGCTTCCGGATTTGTCGCTGTCTAATTTGTCGGGCGCGTTTGACGCTGATTTTCCCGGTGTTTCCAAAGATTCTGCCGCTGACCCTGCGGTCGTGCGTGCTCCGCTCGCGGAAAATTCGGGAGTGGCAGTGATGGTCGCGCCCTCTGCGCCGCGCGCTGCCGCGACGTTCGGCGAGCTGATCGACATCGCGCTTTCGATCTGAGCCTTCTTGGACAGGTCTGCGTTCGCGACGTCGGCGCGTATGGCGTCGATTTTCTTCTTCAGCCACAACGCCAAGAGCGCCGCTGCGCCCAGCGTCGTCAAAATCGAAATCGCAATTCCGAAATCGAGCCCGCGATCGTCGTAACGAAGCTCGACATCGTGATCGCCCGCAGGAATCGCTGTCACCGTGAGCTCACCCTCACCGTCGGCGGACGTAACCGTGCCCACGGATGCCGACCAGCCGGGCGCAAAATTCTGATTCACCGTGATCGAGGTTTCGGTCGGCGCATGCACATGAACGTCGATTCGATTCGGTGACCACGAAATGCGATCGACGGTCGTCGCCGGGTCGGTCGAAAATTCTTCTTTCTGCAAATCGCCACGCAGCGCCGCTGATTGCGTGAACGACGTTTCTTCGAAGCACTGTAGCGTTCCGCGACCGGCGGGCGCCCACACTTGCGCGTCCCAACGATTGCCGCGCGCCTGATGAAAATCTTGCTTTGCGACGAGTGGCGCGTCTTGCGTGAACTGCGTTTGGTGCATGCGATCATCCAGGACGATGAGCTTGCACGCGAGGTAGCCGAGCGCCGAAACCGCGAGCGCGCCGACCCCGCCGCACGCGACGCGCACGTAGAGTGGGAGCTGCGTGCTCACGACTCTTTTTCGAAATGCTTGGAAGCGCGCAACCACCGAATGCGCGAGTTTTTCCGGCAAATCCTCGAGCGCCGTGAGTGCGAGCGCCGTTGCGAGCGCCAGGAAAAACGAGATGATCATCGTGAAGCGCTGCGGATCGCGGAGCTGATTGTAGAGCGGAAGATTCCGCACCATCGTCCACAGCGACGTCTTTCCTTGGTCGCCCATGCCGAGCGCGAAAAAAACTCCGACCATCGTCATGAAGCGCACCGCGCCGCGGTCCTTCAACGCGAGCGAAAGGAGCGCGAGCGCTGCCACGACCAAACCGACGTAACCCTCGGCCGCGATGCCCTCCGGATTTTCGGTATGCGAGGTGAGGAGCGATCCGATCAGCTGAATGAAATTATTTGAGTACGTGTTGTGAATGGTGCGCGGATGCTGCGAAACCACCGCGAGCATCGGAAGAAATTTTGCCGCCGAAAAAAGCGCAGTGAAAAAACCGACGCCGACCACGCTCCAGATCGGACGCCACCACGCGATGCCGTCACCCGGATCGAGCGCCGGACGAAATACGATTCGCAGGGTGTCGTAGAGGGTCAGCGCCGCAAGAACGAGGACCGTGTACGGCGTGGAGTAGGTTCCACCAGCGAGGAGCATCCAACCGAGCGCGAATCCGCCGACGATTCGCCAGCGCCACGATCGAAATCCATTTTCGTAACCGAGGACCACCCACGGCAACAGTTGGAAGCCGAACATGTTGATCCAGCCAAATTCCAGCATGAAGAAGAATCGGCCCGACGCCGCGAAGATCACCGCGCCCGCTGCGGCAGCTGGCGCGGAAGACGCATGACGACGCGCGAGCTGATACGTGCCCTCCAATCCGAGCAGCAAGAAAAGCAAAACTGCGAGGCGCCGACCCGGACCCGTTCCATAAATGAGGCGCAGCCAAAAATCGGGCGCGAGCGATCCGTCCTGCGGGTTCGCCGCGAGTGGAATGCCGCCGCAGTAGTACGGATTCCACGCTGGAATTTGGTGATAGTCGACGATCGAAATGCGAGCCGCGTCGTCGTGCGCGTAGAAATAATGCTCGTCGTAGTGGTCGGTGACCTCGAACGGATGCGTAAGCAAATGAGGAATGAGCGCAGAGCTCACCATCAGCCACAAAACCAAACGCAGACCGAACAGCGAAAGAATGCGGTCGGAGACTCGCCGCGTGTCGGGCGCTTTCATCGGTAGCGCGGCTTCAACGGAACGACATTTCCTTCGAGCGGCTTGCCCATGTACAGGCGGTGCTCGCGGATCGCCTCGTCCAAAATCAAGTACGCCTGCGTCACGCTGATCTTGTAGTTACCGGCGATTTCACGGGCGCGATCTCGTTCGTGTGCCGCGCGCTCGTCTTCGATCGACCACGGCTCGCCCGGAAATTTTTTGGCGGACTCGGTCCGCGCACGCGGCTCGTCGGCGGCGAGATCCTGGAAAATCCTCTGACGTTTTTCGTCCGAAATTCCGTAGAGCGGTGAAGCCACCGAAAGCGCAGCCGGCGCTGGTGTCGTCCGAATGGCTCGCGTCAGGTGCAAAAGCAAACCGAGCGCAAACAGCAACGCGACCGCGCGCAGCATGAATTCCGCTGCGATTCGCGATCGCGTCGAGGGGAGCGAGTGCTCTCCCAGCCACCATTCGAAAAAACGGCGCAGCCTAATCGGTCAGACCATTTCGAAAAAGCGCGAGTGAATGGCGACCGTCGAGAGCAGTCCGACTTCTTGGGGAAGCGAGTCGTCGAACATGACGGTGAACGACTCACGCACGGCAGTGAGCGCTTTTTTGTCGATCTCGAGGATGGTTTTTCCGGCGGCGTCGACGCATGTAAACTTGTTTCGGACCGCGCCGCCTGCGTTGTAGGTCTTACCGCCGGTTACCAGGGTCAGCGTCTTTTTGAAGGCGACCGCGGGAAACTCGATCGTCGCGACCTCCTTTCCGTCCTTCGAGGAAATCGCGTACTTGGTCTTCGCGAAGTTGCCTTTGAGGGTGCCGAGCTCGGTGCCATTCGGAAATTCCGTAAGCGCGAAGATCGGTGTCGCGCTCATGAACGAGCCTTTCACGGACATGACGACGACATCGGAGCCGTCCAAACGAATGTCATAGTGCGTGGCGACCGACATCAAACGCTGCGTTATGTGATACGTCGGCATTCTTCCTCCCTGGGCTCAGGCCCCACTGGCCTTCCAGCGCCTAGTGATATCCCAAGCGGCGTTTCATTGGAAAGAAGTGGTGAGAGACGGCCTCTCTCGGCTTGCCTATGACGCGATGAATCGGCGCGTGAGCATGGCTCAAATCCACGAAAATGGTGCGATCGGGCGGTTTAGCCAAGTCCGCTGCCGACGCGCAAATACCCTTGTTCTACGCACGATCGTGTCACTGAGATCGGCGCGCGGAAGGCTGCCCGCAAGAAAATCACGTACCTCGCCGTAGCCCACCGTCGACATGGCGCGACTTACACCGTAGCCGAGCGCGATGAGCTTTTCGGTTTCTTCGATCCATCCAGAAGCCAGCCAACCGTCCACGCGATGGCGAATGCGCGCGGTGAGCTCCTCGGGCGTGCGAGCAATCGCGAACAGCTCGGCGGAGTAACGCGTGCCCGCGAAACCGTGCGACTTGTGTCCTTCGCTC
>JBDTFL010000766.1:0-2938 GCA_039937955.1 Polyangiaceae bacterium
CGTGGCTCGCCGTACGCGCGCATTTTCGCGGTCGGCTACGACGAGATGAATCGCATGTCGCAAGGTCAAAAAGAGCATTCGCGACTCGGCGACGCAGAGAGCGCGCACGTGGAGAGCGCAACTCGGCGCGCGGCAGCCAAAGAGGTCACGCATCTCGAATCGTGGATGTCGCTCTTGGGAACAATCGGCTCGACCTCACCGTTCATCGGTTTGTTCGGCACCGTTTACGGAATCATGGATGCTTTTTTGAGCATCGGAAATCAGGGCAACGCGAACCTTCCGGTCATCGCGCCAAAGATTGCCGAGGCGCTCATTGCCACTGCGATGGGCCTTGTGGCCGCGATTCCCGCCGTCATGGCTTACAACTATTTCGGCCGAAAATTGCAGGGTTTGGCCGATAACTTGGATGGGTTCGCGCTCGACGTCTCCGCGCGCGCGAAGCTCGGAGGCGTGTAGTCATGGGCATGGGCGGCGGCGCCGCGATAGGGCGCAGACGCGTCGGCGGAATGAACGAGATCAACGTGACGCCGCTCATCGACGTCATGTTGGTGCTTCTCGTCATCTTCATGGTGACTGCGCCTTTGCTCACCACAGGCGTGCACGTCGACTTGCCGAAAGTGAAAAGCGCGCCGATGCAAGCCGACGACACGAAGCTCCTCGTCATCATCACGAGCGACGAGCACGTCTACCTCGGCAAGGACGAGATCACCGGCGACGTCGACGAAAAGCTCGCAAACAACGCGCGCCTCAAAGAAGACAAGGAGCTGTACGTCCAAGCAGACGAGTCCGTGAAATACGGAGTCGTTCTTCGCGTCATGGCCGCTGCCCGCCAAGCCGGGGTCGAAAAGCGCGGCATGATCACCGACCCCTTGATCGTCAAACAACAGTAAGAAAATGGCTGCTCAGATCGCAAGCGCGCTGAAGACCAGTTACGAAGGCGACGAGGTCGCTCTCGGGCTGGCGCTGGCGATCGCCATTCATGCGATCCCGATCATCCTTTTGCTGGTCTCGATTTTCATTCCGTCGCACGACGCGCCCGATCAAGAGCTCGTCGCGAAGCCGGTGATTGCGGCGTCGCTGCTCAAGCTCGGCAAGCCTCTCGACCCGAAAAAACTGCCGGATCGCATCGCGCCCAAGCAATCCACGACGAACGCGAAGACTCCCGTCGCGTCGCAAAATGATCCTGTGCACACGAGCGACGCCGGCACGCCGCCGCCCGACGCGAAGCAGACCGACTTGCAGCAGCTCATGGCCAAGAGCGATCCGTTCGCTGAAGATGCTGGAAAAGTGCGCCCCGACGAGGGCTTCGCGAACGGGTCGGATGCAGGAACGGAAACCGACCCAAGCAAAGTCCACGCAGGCGACTTGTACGCGACCGCCCTCGACGCGTTCTTTCGGCAACGCTGGAACATCCCATCGGTGATCTCGCAAGGAGATGAGAATAAGCTTTGCGTTCAATACCAAGTGAACATCAGCCCGCGGATGGTCATCTGGCATCTTCAAGAGTCACCAACGAAAAAGAGCGGCAACGATTTGTACGACGACTCGGCAAAAGAGACGCTTCAGAAACTTCTCGACGACAAGACGCCGCTGCCCGATCCTCCAAAGGAAATCGCCGAGCAGTATCGGGGTCGGACCGTCGTGGTCGGTTTGGGAAAAGGATGCAAATGAGCTTAAAAATAAGCAGTTTCACGATCTGCGCGGCTATCGGCGCAGTGGGTCTCACGATGGTGGCAGCATTTCCTGCCGTCGCCCAACAGCCGGCTGGTGCCTCGAGCGCATTGCCTGCAGCGTCCGGTCAGACCGGCGGCGCGGTGACGCAGATCACCGTGTCGGGCGGAAATCGCTCGCTCTTCAAGATGGCCATCGCACCGATGGTCGGCGACAAAGACATCTCCGACAACGTCGACGCCACCGCGTCACGTGACTTCACGTTGTCGTCCATGTTCCAAATTTTGGATCCGAAAAGCTTCACCGCGAACCTCGCGCAAGAAGGCACCGGAATCGACCCAGCCTCGTGGCGCAACATCGGCGCTGAAGGCGTCATCAAAGGATCGAGCGCCGCACGCGGATCGCAAATCCATTTGGAGCTGCGGCTCTTCGTGGTCGCGCGCGGCGCCGGAGCGCAGGTGTCCAGAGACTTCGACGTTCCGCCGAGCGGCGTGCGCGCGGCCGTGCATCAATTCGACAACGACGTCGTGAAGTGGTTCACCGGAACCGCCGGCACGTTCGGCTCGCGCCTCGTGTTCTCCGCAACCACGGGACGCGGACAAAAAGGGGTATTTCAGATCGACAGCGACGGGCAGGGCCTCGCGCGTTTGCCCGCCGCAACGAACGTCGCGCTTGCTCCGGCCATCGGCCCGAACGGCGTTTATTACGCGGGTGGCCAGCCAGACGGCGGCTACTCACTTTTTCGAATCGGAAATCCCGTCGCGGTCCTTCGTCATTCCGGATTGATTTTCGGCGTCGCGTTCGGCGCCGGAAAAATGGCGCTCGTCATTTCTCAAAACGGGCAGAGCGACATCTTTGTCGGTGCGGCTGACGGCAGCGGCCTCAATCAAGTCACGCACGGCGGCCTCAACACGCACCCGGCCTTCGGTCCGCAAGGGCAGCTCGCGTACGTTTCGAATCAAGGCGGCAATCCGCAAATCTACGTCGACGGCAAACGCGTCTCGTGGCGCGGCACGTACAACATGGCGCCCGCGTGGTGTAACAACGCCGACGAAGGCACGAAGATTTTGTTCATGGGTCGCGACGGCGCCACGTGGGACATCTTCAGCGTGTCACCCGACGGCAGCGCGGCGAGCATGAAGCGCCTCACGCAAGACCAAGGATCCAACACGTATCCATCCTGTTCTCCGGATGGCCGAAATGTGGCCTTTTTCTCGACGCGCGGTGGGCTTTTTCTATCCAACGTCGACGGCTTGAATCAGCAAAA
>JBDTFL010000767.1:0-5185 GCA_039937955.1 Polyangiaceae bacterium
CACTTGGCTGAGGGACATCGCCTTCGCGCTTACCACGTTTGTGCGCGCGCTTCATTTTCGAACCCGAGCGACGCTTCGCAACAGCATCATTTCCCTGCCGGTTGACTCGTCGCGTCAGGCGATCCACATTCCTGAATGAATCCTCATTCAGTCGCAAAGTGCGCAGAGCCAGGAGCGAAACATGGCCAAAAAGAACGGAAATGGCAGCAAGCAATCCACTGAGCGAATTGCGATCGTGGCGGGTCTTCGAACGCCGTTCGCGCGTTCAGGCTCGGCTTACAAAGGGATGAGCGCGCTCGATTTGGGGCGAACGGTCGTCAGTGAAATCGTTCGGCGCAGCGAGCTCGATCCCAACGAAATCGGCATGTGTATTTATGGGCAGGTCATTCCTTCCTTGAGCGCGCCCAACATTGCGCGCGAGATCGTGCTCGGAACGAATCTGCCGAAGGACATCGAAGCGTTCAGCGTGAGTCGCGCGTGCGCAACTTCGTTCCAATCGATGACGAGCGCTGCTGAAGCGATGCTCGCTGGCCAACACGACGTAGCCGTGACCGGCGGTGCCGACAGCGCGAGTGACGTGCCGATCGCGGTCTCGAAAAGGCTGGCGGGCGTGCTCGTGGATGCGCAAAAAGCAAAAACGCTGGGCGACAAATTGCGTGTATTCAGCAAACTTTCGCCGCGTGATTTCATTCCGGTACCGCCTGCTCTCAAAGAGCCGACGACCGGTCTGACGATGGGTGAGAGCGCCGAGAAAATGGCACGAGAGGCCGGAATTTCTCGAGCTGATCAAGACGCTTTCGCAGACCGCAGTCACAAGCTCGCGGCGGCTGCGTGGAAAAATGGGCTCTTCGAGCGTGAGGTCATGCACGTGCTTCCACCGCCGAAGTTCGAAAACGTCGTCGCCGCAGACAACAACGTTCGCGAGGACTCGAGCGTGGACGCGTACGCGAAATTGAAACCCGCATTCGATCGAAAATACGGGACGGTGACCGCAGGAAATTCGTCGCCGCTGACCGATGGTGCGAGCGCGTTGATTTTGATGACCGAGAAAAAAGCGAAGGAGCTTGGATACAAGCCGATCGGTTACTTGCGTTCGTGGGCGTACGCCGCGCTCGATCCGGGTGGATGGATGTTGATGGGTCCAAGCTATGCGTCGCCGATCGCGCTCGATCGCGCGGGACTCGCGCTCAAAGACATGGACATCGTCGACATGCACGAAGCCTTTGCCGCGCAGATTCTCTGCAACAAAGAAGCGTTTGCTTCGAAGAAGTTTGCGCAGGAAAAACTCGGGCGATCCGAAGCGATTGGCGAAATCGACGACAGCAAATTCAACGTGCACGGCGGATCGATTTCGATCGGACATCCGTTTGCTGCAACTGGCGCGCGCATGGTCACGACCGTGCTCCATGAATTGAAACGCCGTGGCGGACAGTTCGGATTGGCAACCGCATGCGCGGCGGGTGGGCTCGGCGCAGCTGTCGTTTTGGAGGCAGCAGAATGAACACGCAAATTTTCGAGAAAGTCGGCGAAGGAAAATCGATGGTGCAGCTGAACGTGCGACCCGACGGCGTGGCCGTGATCACGCTCGACGATCCCAACGAAGCGCTCAACACGATTACGAAAAAATTCGGCGACGATCTTTTGATGGCGGTCGAACGCGTCGAACGTGATTCGCAAATCAAAGCTGCAGTGCTGGCGAGCGGGAAAAAAGGCAGTTTCGTGGTCGGCGCCAACATTGACATGCTCAAAGCGATCAGGCGCGCCGTGGAGGCCGAGGAGCTCTCCGGAACATTGGCGCGTGCGCTGCGCGGCCTGAACGCGAAGAAACCGTTCGTTGCCGCGGTCGACGGACCGGCGCTCGGCGGCGGTTTTGAGCTCGCGCTCGCCTGCAAAGCGATCGTCGCGAGTGACGACAAGAAGACGGTGTTCGGTTTGCCGGAGGTGCAGCTCGGACTCTTACCGGCGGCCAATGGAATGCTGCGCATCGCTCAACGAGTCAGTATTCAGGTCGCGCTCGATCTCGCGCTGACCGGAAAAAATACCCGCCCGGCAAAAGCGAAGAAGCTCGGACTCGTCGACGAAGTATGCCCGAAAGAAGTGCTGATCGACGTCGCAGCCAAATTCGCGCTCGATCTCGCTGCAGGCAAAATCAAAAAGAAGCCGATCAAGCTCGACGCTGAAACGCTGACGCTGATTGCGCTCGAGAAAAATCCGGCCGGTCGTGCACTCCTTTTCAAAAAAGCTCGCCAAGCTACGCGCGCGAAAACCAAAGGGCATTATCCCGCGACCGAGAAAATCATCGACGTGCTGGAGACGTTCGGATCGAAAGGATTCGACGCGGCGGCGAAGCTCGAGGCGGCATCGTTCGGTGAATTGGTCGTGAGTGAAACGGCGCGCGAGCTCATCGGAATTTTCTTCGCGACGCAGGCGCTCAAAAAAGACAAAGGCACCGACGCTCCCAGCGTCGAGCCGAAAAAAGTTTCGGAAGTGGCGATTCTCGGCGGCGGATTGATGGGCGGCGGAATCGCTTACGTTACGATCCACGCGGGAATTTCCGTGCGATTGAAGGACAAGGACGACGCCGGGTTGGGTCGCGGTTTGAAATACGTGCGCGAAATTCTGGACGAGCGCGTGAAGAAGAAAGCGATGACGCCGCTCGAGCGCGATCAAGAGTTCGCGAAGCTCACGGCGACGACGGACTACACGGGTTTGAAAAATGCGGACGTGGTGATCGAAGCAGTCTTCGAGGATTTGGATCTGAAGCATCGGGTGCTGCGTGATGCGGAAGCGAACATGAAGCCGGACGCGATCTTCGCGTCGAACACCTCGTCGATCCCCATAACGAAAATCGCCGCGGCGTCGTCACGACCCGAAAATGTCGTGGGCATGCACTACTTCAGCCCGGTTCACAAAATGCCATTGCTCGAGGTCATTCAGACGAAGAAGACTTCGCCGCAGGTCGTGGCGACTGCAGTTTCACTCGGGAAAAAGCAGGGTAAGACGTGCATCGTCGTGAATGACGGCGTGGGCTTTTACACGAGCCGCATCCTCGGTCCGTACATGAACGAGGCCGCGTACTTGATCTCGGAAGGCGTGCCGGCCGACCTCATCGATCGCGCGCTCGTCGATTGGGGATTCCCGATCGGGCCGATCGCATTGCTCGACGAGGTCGGCATCGATGTCGCCGCGCACGTCGGACCGATCATGCTCGCGGAGTTCGGCGAGCGTATGACGCCACCGGCAACCACCGCGAAGCTCATCGCCGACGATCGCAAAGGCCGCAAAAACGGCCGCGGTTTTTACCTATACGGAGACAGCCTGGACTCGAGCAAGTCTGCTCGCTCGTCAAAAAAAGGCAAAAAAGAGATCGATACAAGCGTGTACAAAACGCTCGGCGTCGAGCCCATCAACATCAAAGTGCCCGTCGAAGAGATCCAACAACGCTGCGCCTTGCAAATGGTGAACGAGGCGCTGCACTGTTTGGGTGAGCGCATCGTGCGTAGCCCGCGCGACGCAGACATCGGCGCGATTTTCGGTTTGGGCTTTCCGCCGTTCCGTGGCGGTCCGCTTCGCTACGTCGACTCGGTCGGCGCCGCAGAAGTCTTGCGACGCATTCAAGGTTACGAAGATCGCTTCGGCAAGCGTTGGACGCCCGCACCGATATTGCTCGAAAAAGCTCGAGAAAATGGGCGTTTTTACGAACGCTAGATCCGTAGACGCCTGTGCGTCGCTCGGCTTCCTAGACGCCTGCGCGTAGCTCGGCTTTTACACCGCGCGCAAAGTGAGAAGCACGACAGCGGGCGCGATTCCGAAACGGATTGGCGGTCCCGTCGTTCCCAAACCTGGATGCACGTAGAGCCACGAGCGTCCTTGCTTGTAGAGATCGATCACGTAGTGATGCGACAAATGCGCGAGCGAAATCCAACGCCAAAAAAATGGCATCGCGATCTGACCTCCGTGCGTATGACCACTGAGCGTGAGCGCCACATCGCGATCGGCTGCTTTCGGAAAGCGTTCCGGATCGTGTGCGAGGAGCACCGTGCTCATTCCTTCGGGGCGACCCTCGAGCGCGCGCTCGAGATCGTCGCGGCGGGTCCACGTGTCGTCGATGGCTGCAAGATACAAGCTTGCGCCGGCGCGTTCGATCGTTTCGCCCTCGTTGCGTAATACACGTATTCCGCGGGCTCTGAGCTCGCCGATGAGCGGCTCGCCTTCGCCGAAATAGTCGTGATTTCCCATGGAGACGTAGACACCCGAGCGCGCGGTGAGCGCACCGAGGCCGTCGGCGATGTCCGAGTGAAAATCGACTCCGCTCGTGACCATGTCGCCAGTGACGACCGCGATGTCGGCATCACATCGATTGGCGGCGGTCACCCAACGATCGACCCACGATCTTGGAGTGAGCGCGCCGACATGGAGATCGCTGAGCTGGACGATGCGAAAACCGTCGAGCTTCGGGTCGAGGCCGTCGATGGGTATCTCGATTTTTTTGGTGACGAACCAAGCACGGCGAATCAGCACGCCATACGTGCTGAAGATCAGGCCGATGACGTAGAGCCACATGAAGACGCCGGTCGGGAGCGCACGAAAAAAGAGAAGCCCCATGATCGCCGCGATGACTGCGGGGATGATCGCGAAGATGCACGCGCACCAGTGAACGTAAAATGGGAGATCGACGAAGCGCACTTCCCATGCGCTGCGTTTGTGATCGTTCATGATCTGTTTTGCGCGTCCGGGAAAAAGCCCGACGCCGATTACGAAAAAAATAGATCCTGCCAAAAGCGGGGAAAAAAAGCCGATTCGGCGTGCGGCCTCGGCGACACCAAGTGCGCATGGCAAATTCACGAGCGCCGTGAACGCGACGAGCAGGCGCAAAAATTTACTCGCACGTGGACGCTTGCCGATCGCCCGAGTCGCGCCTTTCGGCGGGATGCTATCTGGCGCGGAGCTCAGCTCGCTTGTCCTTCGATGACCGCCCCGTCGTCGCAAACAGCGCGAACGAGTCGTGGGCTGGCCCAGATGGCGAGCACGCTCGACGCGATGCCGAACTCGCCGCTCATGCGTGTCCAACCGTCGGCGGAGCGTCGCAAAATTCTTGCTTGCGCAGCGCCGGCCCAAACGACGCCGTCCTCGCTGATCGCGAGGGAGTGCAAATCACGCGTGGTTTGCACGGCTTCGAGCTGTG
>JBDTFL010000768.1:0-2671 GCA_039937955.1 Polyangiaceae bacterium
GATCGTCTGATCACCCGGTTTTCCTACTGTAAGAACTGCGCGACGGACGCCGCCAGCTCACTCCTCCGACGACGCTTTCACGACCTGGTCGTGTGATGTCTTCGTCTGGGCCGTCGTTCGTCGACACGCACTGTCATCTCGACACACACTATTTCGAAGATGGCGGCGCAGCGGCACTCGCGCGTGCCCAAGCGGCGGGCGTTTCTGCATTCGTGGTGGTTGGTGTCGGAAAAGATTTGGCGCCTGCTCATCACGCGATCGATCTCGCCAAACAGTACGCGATCGTTTCCGCTGCAGTCGGCGTACATCAGCACGATGCCATCACGCTCACCGAAGCTCTTTATGACGAGCTCTCGATCTTAGCGCGCGCCGACGAGGTCGTCGCGGTCGGGGAAATCGGGCTCGATTATCACTACGATCACTCACCACGAGACACTCAGCAGAAGACATTTTCGCGATTGATCGCGCTCGCTCGTGAAGTAAAAAAGCCGCTCGTCATCCACACGCGTGAGGCTGCCGCAGACACGCTCGCGCTTTTGGAATCGGAAAACGCGCGTGACGTCGGCGGCGTGATCCATTGCTTCAGTGAAGATCGCGCGTTCGCGGTGCGCGCGCTCGATCTCGGGTTCGACCTTTCATTCTCAGGAATCGTCACCTCCAAAAATGCGAAGGGCATCCATGACGTCGCAGCGTGGGCGCCCGCTGATCGCATCATGATCGAAACCGACTCGCCGTATTTGGCGCCCATCCCCATGCGCGGAAAACCCTGTGAGCCGGCCTACGTGCTCCACACCGCCAAACGCGTGGCGGAGCTGCGCGGCCAGTCACTCGAAGCGATCGCACAAATCACCACGAAAAACGCGGTAAATCGCTTCGGTAAACGATTAGCGCTCGCCCTCGCAGAGCCGCATACTTGAGTAAGACGATGTACCGATCGCAATGAGCACGTCACCCTGGACGCCTGCGCGTAGCTCGGCTGCGAAGCCGAAAGCCGCTCGCGGCACGCTCCCAGTTTGGGCGTGGATCGGCTCACTTGTCGGTCATGCGGCGATCGTTGCGGGCGTCGGTTGGATGGCCCTTCGCGCCTTCGAAGAAAAAAATGCAGCAGCTGAAGCAACGACGCGCGGCAATGGCGACATCGCGATCGAGCTGCCTGGAGTTGCAGAGGGCACATTGCGGTCAGACTCTATGCGCGACGAACGCGGAGTCGAAGCGACAGCTGCCGGTGGTGATCGCATTGCACGCGTGGACACGAGCACGCGGGGACACGGCGGCAGTGGAGCGGCGCCGCTTCGGGCGATTCACCTGGAAGATCGCGCCGAGCCATTTCGTTATTCGCCAGACGCACTAAGCCGACTCGATCGCGATCAGGTGCAGCGTCTGCGCACTGCGAATGAACGCGCGTCGTATGAAGATCGAAGAGCGACGACCCATCCGATGGAGCTGATTTTTTTGGCGACCAGCTTTTATGATCGCCAAGAACGACGCACGCCGTCCGATGAGGATCCGAGCCGCGGTGCGCTTCAAGCGTCACAAGCCTCTTTGCTCGGCGGAAAATTGGGCGCGGACCAAGCTCACGAAGACTCGGGAAAACAAGCCTTTCAGCGTGGTGCCGCGAATTCGGGATCGCTGCTCGCATCGCCGGGCGTTGGTGTCGATGATGGAAGCCCCGGCGCCGATCATCGAAGCGGCGCGCGCGTTGCTGCCGGACGACCCGATGTCGCGCAGGGACCGACCACCATCCCGGCCGTGAATTCGAACAGGCCGAGCGACACCGTCGACAGTGAGCAAGAGGTCTCGGATTTAATCCGCGCACAAGTGCACGCGAGCATGGCCGGCGGCGCCATCGGATCCGGAAACGGCGGAAGCGAAGGCGGCGGTGCACCTGGCGCAGGCGGATCGATCGGCGGCGGTTCACATCCACGTCCGCTCGGGGTCGGCATGGGCGACTGGGTCGATTTGCAAAGTGAAGACCCCGCGTTCGTTGCGTACTTCCGCAAGCTGCACGAGAAGGTCGACCCGCTTTGGGCGCACGCATTTCCGAAGAGCGCGATCTTGGAGCTCAAACAAGGCACGGTGATTTTGCGTGTGACCATCGAGTCCGACGGCACCGCGAAGGTCGCGTGGCCTCCGCTGCGTGCCAGTGGCATCGACGAATTCGATCGCAACTGCGCGGACGCCGTTCGCCGTGCGGCTCCGTTCGACGCCATTCCCGCCGCGCTCGGTCATCGTCGATTGATCCTCGACTTTCCGTTCGCAGCCGACAACCCGATAATCAAATAGAAATTCGCCCTTTTTAAAGGCGTTTCGTCAGACGAGCGCGACGCCGAGCGAGCGCCGCAACTCGGATGCAACATCGCTTGCCCAGAATTTTTCGACGTCGGCCAAACGCTCCTCGCCGTTCGGCTCTTTCCTGAGAATTTTCGCGGCGACGTCGAGGTCACCACACAAAAGCATTCCGGCCCGGCACGCGGTGAGCTCTGCGCCTTGGGCCCAACGACGAAGGCTGGTGCGACCGCCGCGCGAGATGAACTGTGCGACGAGCCCCTCGAGACGCTTGATTTGCTTTTGCTCGAGCACCGGCAAAATGGCGTCGCGATTGAGAGCCGCGCGCGCTTTCACTTCGGCGCGCAGCGGAATGTCGGGAGCGCCAATCATGAGCGCCGCCAAA
>JBDTFL010000769.1:0-5468 GCA_039937955.1 Polyangiaceae bacterium
GAATAAGTGCGCAATACATATATTTGGTGCTTGTTTTTACGGGCTGCGCGACGCTTGGGAGCGAGGCTCTCGAAGACAACGACGCGCTTCCGACGACCGGCATTGGACCGTTTCGCAAGCTTGCGGCAACCGAGGTCGGCGGCGTTGCGCCTTATGTGCTCGACAGTCAGCAAGGTCTCTATCGGGAGCCGTCGGCGCTCGCGCTCGATGGAGTGGACCAAAGTGGCATCGCGCCATCCACCCGCGTTGCTCTCTATTTCGTGGCGCATCCCAAGGGCGGCGGCGGCGACGTAATCGTCCGCACGCGCGCGGACGACGCGCGCAGCTTCTATGGCGCAGGTCCCGACTTCGGACATTCGCCATCGCAAGTGCTTGCTGCCGATCAAGCTTGGGAGGGGACTAGTCTCGCTGGGCCGAGCGTACTCGCGGTCGGCGCTCAAATTTATTTGTATTATGCAGGTACTGGTGGCATCGGAGTCGCGGAGTCGACGGACGGCTTTGCCTTCACGAAACAACCCGGACCGATTTTTTCTCCGGACGCGAGCGTGGGTTGGGAGACGAGCACGCCACGCGCGCCGAGCGTCGCGATCCTGCCGAGCGGCGAATTCCGCATGTTTTACGCGGCGGGCGTGTGCATCGGTGAAGCGTCGAGCACCGACGGCATTCATTTCACGCGGCTGGATTCCGATCCATCCACGCCGAGCATCGATCCGGTTTTGTGTCCGAGCGCGCCGGTCTCCGCGGATGCGATCGACGCGGGCGCGATTGCGCCGATCGACAACGGCGGCGTCGACGATCCGCTCGTCTTGCCGCGCGTGACGCCTGCGGGCCGTTTACAGATACGTGTATTATACACAGGATATGCGACCGCGCCTGGTGCAACCAACCGACCCTCCGCCATCGGATTTGCGGCGCGCTATGGCGACTCGGGTCCGCTCGTGCGCGCGGCGGCTGGTGTGTATTCCGCGAATCTCCATGAGCACGCGCCGGCGTATTTCGCCTGGAGCACGGGCGCGATGCTCTACGTCACCGAAGACGAGTCCGGATTGAGCGGCGTGTACTCGGCCTTGGCTGGTGCGTTCGCGCCCGCGCAAGATTCGTTGGCGGCGCCCACCGGATATGCGGATAGCCCGTAAAAATAAGGGTTAGTCTGGCCAGCGCATGATTCTCGTCGGGCTTCTTTTGGGGGCGCTGTGCGTGACGCCGCTCGTCCTGCTTTACGTGCTCGTGATTCGTTGGTGCGATCGTTTCGAGCCGGAGCCGTGGTGGCTCCTCGCGTGCGCGTTCATCTGGGGCGCGTTCTTCGCGACGTTGGGCGGCGGTATCTCGAGCGAGGTGGGCGAGGTGATCGCGAGCAAGTTCACCGGCAACTCCATGACCTCCGCGTCGATGGATGCGTTCGGCGCGACGGTGCTCGCGCCGATCTGCGAAGAAGGATTCAAAGGTCTGGGCGTTGCGATCATCGCCGGCATCAGCGCGATCGGGTTGCGTGAATTCGACGGCCCGCTGGACGGCGCAATCTACGGCGGAATCGTGGGGCTCGGCTTCACGCTCACCGAGGACATCCTCTACGTCGCTGGCCAATTCGAAAAAGAAGGTCTCGGCGGTTTCGTCGGACTTCTCATCATTCGCACGGTTTTGTTGGGTCTTTCGCACTGCACGTTCACGGCGTGCACGGGCATCGGCTTCGGCATTGCTGTCGAATCGAAAAATTGGTTCGTGAAAATCCTCGCCCCCATCGTCGGTTACTTTTGCGCAATGGTGCTGCACGGCGTCCACAACGCGCTCCCCACGTTCTTCGGCGGTGGTGGCACGGTCCTCATGATCGGTGAATCGTGGATGATCGACTTTTTCTTCTTCGTGATCGTCGGTGTGCTCGTCACGCGAGATCGCGCCATCGTCGTGCAGGAGCTGACCAACGAGGTCGGTGGGCTTTTGCATCCGCGCGAGCTCGTTTTGATCACAACCTACGTGACGATCGGAATGCGAAACTGGGGAATCCTATTTTCCAAAGGTTGGCGTGCGTTTCGCGATCGCAGGGAAAAACAGCTGGCGCTGGTGGAGCTCGCGTTCTTGAAGCATCGACGTCGGCGCGGTGAGCGTGGCCCCGGCCTCGACAAGGAGGAGGCGAAGTTGCGCCACAACGTGTGGCTGCTGAATCAACGCGGCGTGTGGCTCGGTAACTAAATCTTCGTGCTCCATGGAAAGTCAGGCGTTGGGATTGGATAGAAATCCGGCGCGAAATAGCGGTCCCGGGCGATATTGAAGCGTCGCACGCTGTGAACGAGCTGGTTGACGAACGCAGCTCGCTTCGCGCGTGAGATTCTCGAAATGTTGACGAGCGAGTGAAGAATGGCGCGATCGATTTCGCGTCGTCGCAGCGCCTTCAACACGCGGAGCACGCAACGGCGCCCATACGCCGTGAGCTTGAGGAAGCGATAGCGCCGGTCGTAATAGTGCTCCTCACGTTTGACGAACCCGGCTTTTTCGAGCGCCTTCACCATTTTGCAGATCGTCGACCGACAGAGTCGGAGCGTCTCCGCGATCGCGACTTGATACGGGCAAATCGTGGCGCCGCGGCGTCTCTTCAAAAGGGTGTTGAGAATGTCGAATCGCGCGGGCGTGAGATCATGCCTGGCGGCAATCGGTCGCAGCAATTTCAGGCCTTCATGATGCGCGCGTTTGAATGAGTAGGTGAGGTAGTGCATGGCTCGCCCTGAGCACGCCGCATGCCGAATCCTTTCGAAAGCTCGGTCGACGCATCTTCCGGCTGGTCGCGCGACGTCGACAAGCACGCTGCGGCAGCTGCACCGAGTGTCGGCGGAGCAACTAACCTCACGCATTCGCGTCCAAAAAATCATTGGCTAGCCAACTAATTTTTCAGACGGCAGGGGAGGGGGGCAATGCCGCCGGCGCCCACTCGGCTTGCGGACGTGGACGGCCTTGAAGCACCGCGCGTTGTCGCGGACGGCTTCTGAGTGTCCGCGGACAGGACCCGCCCCTCGATGCTCAGCGCACCATGCGCGTGCCGATGTTCGTGCTGAGCGCCGCGACTCCGCGGCAGACGTCGTCCGAGACGTCCTGATCGAGATCCATTACCAAATATCCGATCGACGCGTTGGTCGAGAGAACTTGCGAATGGATGTTGGCGTTGCGATCACTCACGATTTTGTTGATGTCGCGCAACACGCCAGGAACGTTTTTGTGGACGTTCAAGATGCGATGCGTTCCTTTTTGCTGCGGCAATTCCACGTTCGGAAAATTCACTGCTCCGATGGTGGAGCCCGATTCCAACAGGCGTACGAGGCTCGTTGCCACCTCACGACCGATCGACTCTTGCGCTTCCTCGGTCGACCCGCCGATGTGCGGCGTCAGGATCACATTGGGCAGGCCGCGCACGTCGCTGACGAATCCGTCCGAATTCGTCTCCGGCTCCTCCGGGTAAACGTCGAGCGCGGCGCCCGCGAGCTGCTCATTTTTCAGGGCGTTGGCGAGCGCGCCGATGTTCACAACCTGCCCGCGGCTCGCGTTGAGCAAGTACGAGCCGTGCTTCATCTGCGCGATTTCCGTGGGCCCGATCATATTTTTTGTCTGCTCGGTGGCGGGCACGTGCAGCGTCACGAAGTCGCTCGCGGCGAGCAGCTCCTGGAGTGAGGCGGTCGGGCGCACATTTCCGAGAGGCAAGCGCGTGGCGATGTCGAAGAACAAAACGCGCAGACCGAAGGCCTCGGCCAGAATGCCGATCTGCGTGCCAATGTGTCCATAGCCGATGATGCCGAGCGTTTTTCCGCGAAGCTCGAAGCAACCTGCGGAGACTTTGCGCCATTTTCCTTCGTGCATCTCGCGGCTGCGATCGCCGAGCTGACGCGAGAGCATCACCATCTCTCCGAGCACCATCTCCGCGACGCTGCGCGTGTTGGAAAATGGCGCATTGAAAACCGGCGCGCCACGTTTCGCGGCGGCATCGAGATCGACTTGATTGGTGCCGATGCAAAAGCAGCCGATCGAGATGAGGTGCTTGGCCTCGCGCAGCACCTTTTCGGTCACGTGCGTTTTGCTGCGGATTCCAAGCACATTCACGTCGCGGATGCGCTCCATCAGCTCCGCTTCTTTGAGCGCGCCCGGCAATGCCTCGACCTTCATGCCTTCTTTGGCGAAGATTTCGTGGGCGCTCGTGTGCACGTTTTCGAGCAGCAAGATTTTCATCTGCTCACGACGAAGCGAGGTCGAGGTCGGCGGAAGGGACGTATCAGGAGAGGCAGTCACGCTCGGAACATAGCCAGGCTGCTCGTGGTAATAAAGAGCGCGTGCTCCCTTTCGACGTCAAGCTCGGCACGACCGCGTTCGAGCTGTTCACGGAGATCATTCCGCGCGCGCACCGGCAGCTGGTCCCCAAGCACGGCGACCGCGAAGCGCTCGTGATTCACGTTTCGGTCGAGGGCGACGCCTCGTGCAGCGCGCTCCATTGCGAGGTGCGCGGCGCCGACATCGTCGTCACGCCGTCGAGCGGAAAGGGCGATCCCGAAGCCCATCTCTATCTGCTCATGCACGACGATTCACTCCGCGCTTTTTTGGAAGATTGGGGCACCGACAAAAAATACCTTCCGAAATTCTCACCGAAGGGCGCGTCGATCTTCACGGATCCGCGTGTTTTGCGGCGTTTGGCGCATGTCACCGGATCGATCGAATTGGCGCTTCCCAATTTTCCGGGCGGCCGCGCATCGCTCCGCGCGGGCGCTTTCGGCGGACGGCTCGCGCGCGTGAAGCTCGATCGCGACCCCGACGTCACCGTCGAGTCCTCGATGGATCTCTTCGATCTGATGCTCACCGGCGCGATGCGTCCCGAAGAGGCGCTGTCCGATTCACGCGTTACGGTGACCGGCAAAAAAATGGTCGCGCTCCAATTCGCATTTGCCCTCGCGCCGTTCATGTCATGAGACCCGCCGTGATGCGCGTGCCGTCGAAACGCCTCGGTCTCGTGATTTTTTTCATGGCAGCTTGCAGCTGCTCGAAAAAAACAACTCCCGCCGAATGCGACGCGATGCTCGACCGCTATCTCGATCTGTCGATGGCGCCGAATCCCGAGCTCTCGCGCATGCCGCCCCAGCAAGTGGAGAGTGTGATTTCCGCCCAGAAGAACGAGCGCCGAAACGAAGCCTGGTACGTGCAAGCGCGCGCGCGTTGTGCGGCTGAAGTGTCGCGCGCCGAGCTCGAATGCGCGATGAACGCGCCGACGGCAAACGATTGGGAAGCCTGCATCGATTGAAAAAGGGCTAAGCTGCCGCCATGTCGAAGCTCCATTCGCTCGCCATTCCGTCGCTGGTTGTTGCTGCAGCCGCTACGTCGCTCGCGCTTCTCGGTTGCGGAGGTGGTGGTCCGCCCCCGCGCCCGACCGAAGTTCCGATGGATCCGATCACGAGTGGCAGCTCCGCGTCATCGGGCGATCCGTCGACGACCGCCGCGACGAC
>JBDTFL010000770.1:0-3522 GCA_039937955.1 Polyangiaceae bacterium
CTGAGACGGGTGCGTTCCCGTGCGACTGGCGCGGGTGCGAATGAAACGTGAAGCTGATTTCTTCCTGCTTTTTTGGTGCTTCGTTTCAGCGTCGTCGTACCGACTCTTATTCGCCCCTTCCTGCAAAAAACCGCCTGCAGAAACTTGGGCTTGAGAGTGGGCCGTTACGACCGCTTCACGAAATCTCCCCGTGAGAGGAGAGGGCGCGCACCTTACGCCTGGCCCCGGAATCTGCAAGACCAAAAGTGGAGCGAATGGAGCGATTTCAGTTGGTTCGACTCCATTTGACCGGCCGACTGGCAACACCGGTCAGATCTGAGGTACTGGCGAAGGGGCTTTCCCGTCCCCGCCATGCGCTCTGCCCTTCCTCTCCTCTATATAGTGGTGCGCTCTCTGGTCTGGCTGGGGATGGTCTTGATTTTCCTGCTTTTCGCGGAAAATGCGCACGCTCAGGATGCCGGAGCGATGACTACGCATGATCGAACCTCCTCGTTGAGCTGGATTCGCATGCCGGGCGCCGAATCCTGCGTTCCGACGCAAGAGCTCGCGCGTGACGTGGAGGTGCGTCTGGCGAGGACGGTTTTCGTTTCGGCATCACAGGCCGATGTTTCGATCGAAGGACGCATCGATCGCAAGGGCGCTCCGAATCACTGGCACGCGACGATCATTTTGCGCGACTCGAAAGGCGGGACGGTTGGAACGCGCGAGCTCGATCGCGTCGATGCGTCGTGCAGCGCAATGAACGACCAGCTTGCGCTCGTCATCGCGGTGATGATCGATCCAGACGCGGCGCTCGCGCATCACACGACGCCAGCACCGACTCCAACTCCGACGGCGACGCAAATTCCAAATCCGCCTCCAGCAGCGACGACGACAGCAACGTCGACCGCACCGCCGCCTCCCGTTGACCAGAAAACGCCCGAACCGAGACCGCAGGGAACCCCGGCCTCGGAGAAATCGCCTACAAAAAAAGCCGAACCGTGGTTCTTCGAAGCGAGCGCCGCTGCGTTCGGTGAAGTCGGCATGACGCCGAATCCGGGATTTGGGTTGGGGGTTTCGACGTTGCTCGAGGCGCCGCACATCCCGATCGCGCTCGATGGTGCCGCGGCAATTTTTTTCGATTCGACCGCGAGCGCTTCGAACGCGGACGGATCAACCGCAACGACGAGCTTCACGCTGGGATACTTGAGCGGCGGTTTGTGTCCGCTGCGTTTTCGCGATGATCGATTGCATGTGTTCGGTTGTCTGATCTCGCAGGTCGGGCTTTTGCGGGCGCAAAGCACGGGGTTCGCCGCGCAAACCGGTGACAAGCTCGCGTTCCTCTACAACATCGGGCTCGAGGCACGTGCTTCGTTGCGCATCGCCGGACCCTTTGCGTTGCGCGCCGGAATTTCTTCGGTGGTTCCGCTGATCCGATTTCCGTTCGATTACGATCGCGGAGGTCAAAGCGTGCAGCTCTATCAAGTGAGCCCGCTCGCGGTGACGGGTGACTTGGGACTCGGATTCGAATTTCCATGATCGATCGTCGGCTCGTTCAAAAAAGCAGCCTGAAAACCGAGCTGATCGCATCGCTCAAGAGCGAGCTCGCGATTGCCGAGCAAGCATTTGCGAACACTCGCGCCGCGGCCACGCACGAAGAAGCGAAACCCGAAAACGACAAGGACACGCGCGCGCTGGAGCAATCGTATTTGGCGCGCGGACAAGCGCAACGCGTCGAAGAATTGCGCGGCGCCGTTGCTGACGTCGAGACGATGCAGCTCCGCGATGCGAACGATGGCAGACCGATCGGCGTGGGGCTCGTCGTCGACGTTTCAGGGGACGAAAAAACCGCATCGTATTTCCTGGCACCCCACGGCGGCGGAGCGCGTTTGGCCAGCGGTGCCGTTCAGGTCGTCACGCCCAAATCGCCGCTCGGCCGCGCATTTCTCGGAAAAACCGAAGGCGACGAAACCGAGGTCATTTTGGCGGGAAAAAGCCGGATTTTGTCGATCGACCGCGTTTGGTGAGTGTTTGACGAGGTTGGGTTGATAATCTCGAGCGCGTCCCCCCACTCACCAGTTGTGGGACCCCTCTCGCCCGCACCATGTCTCCCGAGCTCGCGCAATTGTCCGCAAAAACAAGCGTCGCCGAGCTTTTCAAAGAGCTCGCGCCGTTCGTTTGGCGAGCGCTCAAACGACTGGGCGTGGCCGATCGCGATGTGGATGACCAGGTCCAAGAGGTGTTCGTCGTGATTCATCGCAAGCTTGCCGAATTCGAGGGGCGCTCGTCGATCCGAACCTGGGTCTACGGAATTTGCGTGCGCACCGCATCGGATTATCGGAATCGCGCGCGCGTGAAACGCGAGATGTTGCCCGACGAGATGCCCGAGCAGCTCTCTACGAACGACGCGCATGAAGCGCTCGCGAAACACCAAGCGCGTGCGCTGCTCGATCGCGTGCTCGACGATTTGGACGAGGACAAGCGCGCAGTTTTCGTTTTGTACGAGATCGAAGAGCTGTCGATGAACGACGTTGCCGAGGCGGTTTCGTGTCCGGTGCAAACGGCGTATTCGCGTTTGCATGCGGCGCGCAAACAGGTTCAAGACGGCATCGCGGCTCTTCGTCGGCAATCGCAACCGCCCAGCGTTCCGATGCAAGGAGGTGCCGCATGAGCGAACAAGATCCGCCGCGCCTCAGTGATCTCGGAGACGGCGACAATGATTTTTTGCGTGATGCGATCGAAGAGAGCAAACGCGATTTACCCGATGAAACAAGGCTCGCCGCGATCGCGCTGAAATTGGGCCCAGGAATTTTGGGTGGCGCTGCTGCAGCAGGTGGCGGCGGCGGTGGAGTAGCCGCAGGCGGAGCAGGCGCAGCAAAGGCCAGCGCGGCTCCGATAGCAGCAAAGATTACCGCGATGAGCGCGGGGATGAAATTGGCGACCGCGATCGGGGTGACCGTGATGATCGGCGGTGGGGCGATCGTCGGTCAGAAGATCGCGACGTCCTCGACGTCGGCAGTCACCGTTGCACCGACCACGACGGCCATGACGTCGTCTGCAGTCGGGTCCGTGTCCGCATTCAATTTTGCGCTTCCACCGGCGAGCGCGAGCGCAGCACCGACGCCATTCCCGTCGATGAAGCCGCTCGTGATTCCGCCGCGCAATCCGGACGAAGAAACGAAAGCCCTCGAGCAAGCGCAAGACGCGCTCAAGACCGATCCAGAATATGCGCTCAGCCAATGCGACGACGACGCCAAGTTTTTCCCGAACGGAATGCTCGTGCAAGAGCGAGAGGTGATCGCGATCGATGCGCTCACGCGTCTCGGTCGCATGCCGGAAGCGAAAGCGCGCGCGAAAAAATTCGCGACGGACTACCCGGATTCAGCGCAGTTGCCGCGCGTGCAAAAGTTGATCGGAAAGAATTGAGAAAAATGATGATCACGAAATCGGCTTGTTTTTGCGTACTTTCATCGTTTATCGCGTTTGCGGCGATTGGTTGCTCGGCGCAAACGTTCAACGTGGGCGGAGTTGGAACCGATGCAG
>JBDTFL010000771.1:0-12179 GCA_039937955.1 Polyangiaceae bacterium
TGTGCGGCGCGACCGTTCAATTTCTTCTTGCCGAGGTCGAGATGCGGATCGCCCACGCCCCAAACGATGTCGCCGCCGAGCTTGCAGACTTGATCCTCGAGCGTGCGCAAACAGTCGGCGTCGGAGACGTCTTGATCGCAGCTTGCGTTGACCGGTCCGATGTTGACGGTGCGACCTTGCGGCGCGCCGTGATAGAGCGCGACCGTGCAACCAGGCGGCAGCTCCGGATAGCGTGACCGTGGCTCGCCCCCACACGCGGTGATCAGTAAAATCGAAATACTCGATAAAAATAGGTACCTCATACGTTCGTGCTCTTGATGAGTGGAAAGCCCATGGCCTCGCGTTGCGCGAGATACGCCTCGGCAGAAGCTTTGGCGAGCGCGCGCACACGACCGATGAAGCGCGCGCGTTCGGTCACTCCGATCGCGCCGCGAGCGTCGAGCACGTTGAATTGGTGCGCGGCTTTGCACACGAAATCATAAGCCGGCAAAACCAACTTCTTCTGCGGGTCCTTCGGCTCGAGAAGTCGTTTGGCTTCCGCCTCGTCGTGATCGAACTGCGCGAAGTGCGCGGCGACATCCGCTTGTTCGAAGTTGTACGTGCTCCATTCCCACTCGGCGCGTTTGGCGATCTCGCCGTAGGTGATGCCCTTCGCCCACATGACGTCGTAGATGGAGCTCTTGTCTTGCAAGTACATCGCGATGCGCTCGAGCCCGTACGTGAGCTCGCCACAAACGGGTTTGCAGTCGATGCCGCCGACTTGTTGAAAGTACGTGAACTGGCTGATTTCAAGGCCATCCAGCCACACTTGCCAACCAAGCCCCCACGCACCGAGCGTCGGTGATTCCCAATCGTCCTCCAAAAAACGAACGTCGTGCTCTTCGGGTTTCGTGCCGATGGCGCGCAGGCTCTCCAAATATTGATCCTGAATGTCGAGCGGCGACGGCTTCAAGATCACTTGGAACTGATGAAATTGTTGGAGGCGATTCGGGTTCTCTCCATAGCGACCATCCGCCGGGCGACGCGATGGCTCGACGAACGCGACGTTCCACGGCTCGGGACCGAGCGCGCGCAAAAAAGTCGCCGGGTTGTAGGTGCCCGCGCCGACCTCCGAGTTGTAAGGCTGCACGAGGAGACAACCGCGGTCAGTCCAGAATTTCTGGAGCGATAAAATCAGATCTTGAAAATACATTCGGTCAGGATTTCAGTTGTTGGAGTAGATGCTTGGCCGATTCCAAATTCGGATCTTCGTCGGTCGCGCGTTTCACGAGCAAAATAGCCTTTTTCACGTCGCCTTGTGCGTGTGCGATTTCTCCGAGGCGTTGATACGCGAGCGCGCGCGGCATGGGCGCTTGCGTTTTCATCATCGTGATGGCGCGGAGACCCTTCGTTGCTTGGTCCAAAGCGCCGAGCTCGATGGCGACCTCTGCAAGCTCGGTCGCGACGACGCCGTTTTGGCCGTCCATGTCGAGCCCGCTCGAGAGCCACGTGATTTCGGATTTGCGATCGCCGCGCGCGCGCTCGATGAGCGCGAGCCGATAATGGATCATCGAAAGATCGCGCAGACGCTTTCCTTTGTGAGCTGCCAAAACTGCGCGCAGTTGCTCCGCGGCGTCCTCGTGACGGCCGAGTGAAAGAAGCGCATCTGCCAACAAGCCGACCGTCTCGATGTCGGCCGGCTTCAGCATCCGAGCCTCGGTCATGGCGCCGAACGCGACCTCTGGATCGACCTCGTTCTTCAAGAGCACGCTCGCGCCTCGAACCAAAAGCGCGTGACGAGCGTCGTCGTCGGTGGCTTCGCGTGCTTCGTCGAGGCTCATCTCCGCCAGCTCACGAGCCGCGCCGCTCTTCTCGTAGACCTCACGCAATTTTTCGCGCACCGCTTCGTCGCGTGGGTCGATGAGATTCGCGCGTTCGAGACCTGCTCGTGCACGTGGTAGATCGCCGGCTTTTTCGCAGGCATTTGCGAGCTTGATGGCAACCTTTCCTAGGTCCGCACCTTCAGCGAGCGCGGCGAGCTTCGCGTACGTTTCGGATGCGGCGCCCCACTGTTCGCTTTTCTCTTCGAGGTCGGCGAGTGCTGCGAGCGCATCTTTGTTGTCGGGTGAGCGACCGAGCAGTGCAACGAGCTCGCCGCGTGCTTCGTCTTCGCGACCGGTTTGCGTGAGCAGCTCGGTCAATCGAAGAACGAGCGCCGCAGCTTTGGCCTCGTCGCCTTCTTCGGTTGCGACCTGACGCAGAACGCCGAGCTGCGCAGCGAGCGCATCCGAATAGGATTTCGGATCGAGCGCAAACGCCCGCTCCAAATCGTAAAGAGCGCCACCTTGATCGCCGAGCAAGCTGCGCAAACGGGCGCGTTCCGCGAGCAGCGGAGCTCGCGCGGGATCGCTCTCCGGCAAACGCGTTGCAGCGGCGGTGAGCTCCGCAGCAGCGCCCTGATAATTTCCGGCTTCCGTGAGCGCGCTCACCAGCTCCTCGAACAGCGTCGGATCTTGCGGGGACGCAACGCGTGCCTCTTTCATGAGCGCCGCCGCGCGCTCTGGATCCTTCAGCTCCATGCGATAGAGCTTTGCGGCTTCGCGGAGCAGGTTGGATTTTTCGGTCGCGTCTTCGCGCGTCGACGAATCGAGCACGTAGACCTCGGCGAGATTTTTCCAATCGCCGCGCTCGCCGTAGATTGTCATCAAGCGATCGCGAAGGACCTCGCTGGCCGGATGACCGCGATAGCCAAGCGCCAAAACGCGCTCGACGCCTTCGGTGTCCCACATCTCTTCGCGCGTTTGTGCGAGCTCGAGCGCGAGCTTTTCGGCGTCGGGACCGCGTTCGAGATCGAGGAGCTTCTCGCCGACCTCTGCTCGGTCATTCGCGTCGCCGCTCGTGAGAACTTGCTTGTAGAGTGCACGTAAAAGCGGCTCCGACTTCGCGTTCCACTCGAGCGCGGCACGATAGATTTCGATCGCCTCGCTCGGGTCGCTCTTCTCGACGAGCTTTCCAAGGCGCGTCGAAATCGAGCCGATCTGCGCGGCATTTTCGTGATCTTTCGCCGCGTCCAAGAGTCGACGAAGGAGCGTTGCGAGATCGTCCTCGCGGCCCGTGCTCTCCAAAAGTGTAGCGAGCGTGGATGCGGCCTCCTCTTGTGAAGGATCGTCCTCGACGATGCTGCGCAGCTCGGCGGCGCCCTCTTCGCTCGCGGGATCGATCGCGAGAAGAAGTTGTGCGCGCTCGATGCGGAAACGCATGCGCTCGGCATCGTCGGCCGCGAAGTTCACGACCTCGTGGAGCAACCAAGCCAGCTGCGCGCGGTCGTCCAGCTGACGATACAGATCGATGAGCGGTTCCCACGACGCGCGATCTTCCGGCGACTCTTCGCGCAAGCCATTGTAGATGGTTGCGGCAAGCGCGAGATCTTGAGCCACCGTGATCGCGGTTTTTGCTGCGTCGAAACGAATGCGACGCGCATCTTCAGGCGCCGAAAATTTCGCGCCCTCGAGTCGGTGATTGACGGCTTCGCGACCTTCACCGCGTTCCTCGAGCACGTCCGCGAGCGTGAGATAAGCCCACGCCGCGTGGGACTTCTCGTTGTCGTTCTCTTTCGAGATCTCGATGTAGCGGCGCAAAATGTCTTCAGCGGCCGCAGCGTCGGCGAGGTCACGCGCGAGCAGGACACCCTCGCGCATCGTTGCGCCGGTTGCACGACCATGAATGGCGCGCGTACGAAGTGCCGCTAAAAGCGCAGGTTGCGAGCCCGATCGACGCGCGACCGATTCGTAGAGATCGAGAACGGCCTTCGATGGATCGACCTCCGCCGCCTTTTCGAGCAATCGCGTCGCGCGTTCGACGATCGGATCGACGCGACCGGTCGTCGGCGGAACCAAAATCACCGCTGACTGAATGTGCGAGCACGCTTCGTCGGCGCCGTCGGCCGATGTGAGGCGCAACGCTGCGAGACGCAACAACGCATCAGCAACTTTTCCTGGCTCACGAGGCGTCGCGTGTTGCTCGAACTCCACGAGTCGCGCGAGCACGCGCTCCTGGCCTGGACGATTTTCGGTGCGCTCATAAAGTTGCTCGAGTGACCGGAGAACCTCGCCAGCGTCTCCGCCCGGAAGATTTTCTGCGCGCTCGAACATGGCGACCGCGCGCGCGTCGTCGTGCAATTCTGTGGCGATGGTCGTGCCGAGACGCAGCAGCAATGCGCCCGCCAGCTTCGTGCCGTGATTCGATTCGGCCGCAGAAATAAGCGTTTCCACGGCGTCGACGTAGCGCGCGTTGCCGTCGGGCATCTTCTTCGCGAGCTCGATCGCCGCGTCGTGCGCCTGCGAAAGTTGCGGCGCGAGATCGACGGCACGCAAGGCCATCGCGAATGCGTCCGCTGCGCGATCGAGCTGGTTCGCCAAAACGTCTGCGAGCTCGATCATCTTAGCGACGGATTGCGCGGGCTCTTGCACGCGTGCGAGCTGAGCCTCGATGGCCTTGGCGAGGGTCACGAAGTCGTTGCGTTTGCGCAGCGCACGCTCGAGACGATTTCCTTCGACCGGATGACTTGCTGCGGCTTCGAGCGCCGACTCCAAAATTTCTTCGGCGCGCTCCGTTTCGCCCTGACGTTTTGCAATGTCCGAAAGCTCGAGCAGCGCTTCGCTTCGTACGATCGGCGCATTTTCTGCGGGATTTTCGATACGACGCACGACCGCGAGAAGCGCGCGATACGAGCGCTCGGCTCGTTCCAATTGACCGTCGTCACGTGCCAGCTCGGCGAGCGCGCGCAGAATTTCTGCGTTCGCCGGATCGATGCGCGTCGCGGCCTCGAGCTCGCTCACGGCCTGTGCGTGATCACCTGCGCGCAAATCCAAACGCGCCAGGTGATAGTGAACCGGCGCTCGCTCTTTCGGGCGACGTCCGCCGAACTCGTCGATGAGTGCGCGCAGAAGAGCCCGTGCTTCACTGACTTTGCCGGCTGCACCCATCGTGTCAGCGAGCTCGAGCTTGAGCGGTCGATCGTCGGGATCTTGCGCACAGGCTTCTTCGAGAAGCGGAATGGCGAGCTCCGGTGCGCCGACGTCGCCGCGATAGAGCTCGGCGGCCTCGCGCAAGCGTTCGAGCTTCTGGATTTTCGACGACGCATGCGCAGCGCCACTCGCTAGCAATGTCGCGAGCGCACGAAAGTCCTTCTTTTCTCGATACATGATGGCGAGGCGCGTTCGAAGCTCCTCGGCCTTCGGGTGGCTCGACATCGCGTCTTCGAGACGTGCGCGCGCGAGATCCCCACGACCGGCGGACACGAGAGCATCGGCCAAACGAAGCGTGACACCCGGACGTTCGAGATCCGGAACGCACTCGCGAAGCTGCGTGAGGTAGTCGGCTGCGCCACTGAAATCCTGCCGCGCGATCGACAGGCGCGAGAGTGCGTCGAGCGCCGGTGCGTTCGGACCGATCGCAACGACGCGGCCGAAATAGGTCATTGCTGCGTCGGTGTCGCCGAGTCGCTGTTCTGCGACGCTTGCTGCGGATGCCCAGAAATTCAACGCGGCCAGTGAATCGGAAGAAGCCTCCGCGAGCTGCGCTTGATCCGCGAGCAACGTTGCGAGCTCTTCGTTCTGACCACGCGCCGTGAGAACGTCGACCAATGCGTCGACGGTTTGAGGATGACGAGGCTCCTCTTTCAAGTTCGCGCGCAACGTGTCGATCGAGGCGTCGGAGCGGCGCAAGTCCGCTTGCAAACGCGCGGCCTCCAACCGAAGCGCGATGCGATCGATCGGATCGGTTGCGAACGAGATTTGTCGTTCACGAAGCGCGAGCAATTCTTCGCGGCGTCCGAGTTGATCGTACAAATTGACGAGCTCGCGTGCCGCATGGATATCGCCCGTGTCGGAGTCGAAAAGGCTACTAAATAAGCCGATTGCGCGATCGAGGTCGCCGAGGCGATCGACCGAAACACGTGCCGCTTGATGGAGCATCGCACGCGTGGTGTCGAGCTCGAACGGCAAGCGCGCCGCTTCCACGAGCAGGTCCACGATTTTCTCAGCGTCACCTTCTTCGTTGTAGATGCGCACGAGCTCGTCGACCGCCCAACGCGCGTAGCTGTCTGGACCACTTGCGCCGCCCGACGTGACGCCGTTCGGTTCTGAGGTTCCAATCCAACGATCGGTCGCCAAGCGAAGCAAACGCTCCAGGATCGATTTCGCGAGCGCACGATCGACGATCGCGCTCGTCGCAATTTCTGCGGCTTCGCGTAGCAGGTCGAGATCGCCGCCGGTAGCCTGGGAAAGGCGAAGTAAGCTATCGACGAGCGGGCGCCCTTTTGCGCGACGCTGCAATTGCGCGAGCGCGCCGAGGAGATCCGCGTTCGACGGATCGTGAGCGAGCGCGCGCGTGAACGCCGACTCTGCGCCGTCCGGATCGCCGCGACGATCGCGATGCCACTCGGCGACGCGTGCTTCGAGCTCGCGACCGATGTGCGGAAGCAGATCACTGCGCTCGGCGATCGCCGCTGCAAACGCGCCGGTAATACCGTCCCAAGCGGCCGGCGTCGTAGCGACATTCTCGAGCTCGATGAACAGCTCGCTCACCAATTCACCGGTGGCCATCGCGTGATGGACAATCACTTTTGCGGCGGCGTCCCAACGACCTGCGGGCCCTGCAACGCGAACCGCAGCCAACGTTGCTTCGAGATCGTGCGGAGAATCGGCTGCCGCGCGCATGTACGCATTGAGCGCGCCGCGCGGATCGTCGAGGCGACGCTCGAGCGCGGAGCCGAGATGAATGCGAAGACGCGTGAGCAATTCTGCCTGACGCTTCGGAATTTGCGTGCCCACGTCTGCCGCATGCAGCGCGCTCTCGAGCTTGTCGATCGTCGCGCGATGAACGTCGGCGAACGCTCTCCAACCGTCGACGGCTTCAGCCAAACGGAAAAGCGCTGTCTCCGCTTCGGCGTCGTGCGGTGCAATGGCGAATGCACGACACACGTAAGAGTACGCAGCCGGAAGATCCTCGGCGCGTGTTTCCGCGAGATTTGCCGCCTCTTTCAGGATGCGCATTTGCGATTCCGCATCTTGAGTCGCAAGAAGACGATGCTCGGTTAGCTCGAGCGCGGGTTGCCACGCGCCCGTCGCTTCGTACGTCGAGAGCAAAACGCGGACGGCCTCCGCGCGGTGATCGGCGCTATCGAGCAGGGCTTGTGCGCCCGCGAGCGCGCCGGGCTCGTTCGGATCGGCAGCGAGAGCTTCTTCGTAATTTTTCAGGGCGCTGGCGGCGTCGTCCAATCGCTCGCGCTGAACGTCGCCGAGCTGACGAAGAAGTGTTGCGCGCGTTTCGTTGGATGCAGCGCGTTTGGCTGCCTCCTGGAGAAGCTCGCCGAGCTCGCTCCATCGTTCGGTGGAGCGGAGCATTCCGGCGAGAGCGCTCGTACTTTCGTCGGCGGGTCCGAACTCTTCTTCGATCGCGTGCCATGCGCCGATGGCCGCCGCTGCATCTCTGATCTCGTCGCTGTAAATATGTGCAATATGCACGCGATCGGCGCGACGATCTGCAGCTGATTTTGCGGCTTTTGCGCGTCGTGCGAGCGCTTCGACCAACGGCTTCCAATGTTTGCCTTGTTCGAGCAGGCTGACCAAACCGTCGAGTGCTTCGCTGTCGGTGGGGTCGATCGCCAGACAAATTTCCCACGCGGCGATGGCGCGTTCTTGCTCGCCGAGCTTGGCGGCGAGATATGCGGTGGCACCGAGTGCCCGTCGGCGCGGTGCAGTTTCTTGCTCGAGCTCGCTGATGCGTTCCAGGACGTTCAGTCGTTCGCGTTGACGATCGGCGACTTCGAGCAGTGGGTCGAGTCGGCGTGACGCTGCGAGCAATGCGTCGGCGTTGACGTCGGGCGCGCCGAGCACGCGCAAGTAGAGCTCGATCGCGCGCGTGGGATCGGAGAGGCGTTCTTCGTGGACGAGCGCGGCTTGCATGAAGAGGTCGACACGAACGCTTTCGTCCGTGCAGTCTTCGGCGGCCGTCGTGAGAACCTCGGCGACGCGATCGAAACGACCCACTTTTGCGCCGATGCGTGCGAGCGCTTCGCGATGTCCGACCTCGTCGGGATCGAGCGTGACGAGCGCGACGTAGTGTTCGAGCGCCGATGCGTCGAGACCGAGCTTCACGTAGAGCTCGCCAATCTGGCGATGACGACGAATGCGTTCTTTGACGCTCTTGATCGCCTCGAGCTCGACCTCGAGAACCTTCGCGAGGTCGGCGTCGCGTTCCGTTTGCAGATAATGCTCTTTGAGAAGCGCTGCAGCTCGCTGACGAACCGGCGTTTTCTTCGCACGCGAACGCGGTGGAATCACCGACTCGCGCGGCGGCCGATCGCTCACCGACACTTCACTCGGCGGCGGCAACATCGATTCACGAGTCTCTTGTCCGAGCGGCGCGACCGCCAAAATGCGTTCGAGAATTCCGACGACCTGCAGACGCATCGGGTTGGTCGGGTCACCAAGCGTCGCAATCGTCGGTGATTCTCGGGGATCCGGAGCGAGCACCTCCTCGACGACTGCGAGCGCCGACGCAGGATCGTTCAAATCCTCGAGCGACATTTGTGCGATGCGCACGCGCGTTTCGCGGGCCTCTTTCGCGCCGAGACTCGGAAGCTGCGCCGACAGAAGAGCGATGAGCTCGCGATGACGACCATGACGCTCGTACAAACGCTCGAGCGACGCGATGATGCGTGCGTTCTTCGGTTTGAGCGCGAGGAGCTGCTCGAGATAACCGATCGCGCGCTCCGAATGATTCGCAAAGTCCTTTGCGATTTGCGCGACGTCGTCGAGGAGCTCGAGCTTGCGTGCCGGCGCCGCAGCGGCGATTGCACGATCGTAGAGACCGAACATGTCGTCCCATTGCTCGCGTGCGTCGAACAAAAGCTTGAGGCGATCGAATGCCCACTCGGCCGCAGGATCGATGGTGAGGACGCGCTCGAGCACGTCGACGATGCGCGCGGCGTCGTCGAACCACTCTTCGTGAAACGAAACGGCGCGCTGCCCGAGCTCCATCGCTTCGTCGGGGAGAAGCTTTTTTCCGATGACCGCGAGGTATGCATCTGCAACGCCGCCCGGCGTCTTCAGCTCGCGCGCGAGCTCTTCGGCGGTGTCCCATAATTTCAGAGCGCTCGGGTGCTCATCGAGCCCACGCAGTGCCGTCAGCAAGGCTGCTTCACCTTTGCCTTGGTCGCGTTGGAGCTTCACGAGCTGAGTGAACCAATCGCTGCGAGTGTCAGGCGAGCCCGCCGACTCTTCGCCGACGAGGGTCGAAAGAATGAGCGCGCGAGCATCTGCGTTTTCGGTTTTTCCGCGTGCCCGCTCGAGTGCGTCGATGGCGGCTTCACGTTCGCTCGGAACGCGAATCAATCGAGAAATCAAGCCGATTGCTTCAGCGTCGTCGGCGGCTTCGTCGAGCAGTGCGGTGAGCGATTGCGTTGCGTTGTCGAGTTGCTCGCCGCGCTCGATCAGGATCGTCGAAATTTCGAGATCGAGCGCGCGCCGTGCGGCGCCGTCTGCTCGTTCACGTTGCGCGAGAAGCGCTGCGATCGCCCCACCTACATCTCCACTCGCGAGAGTCAAGCGAGCCACCGCTGCGGATGCTTCGGCATTTTCCGGATCGATCTCGAGCACGCGTTTGTGCGTAGCGAGGGCACGTTCTGCGTCGTCAAGGACTGACTCCTCTGCGCGCGCACAAGCGAGAAGCGCGAGCACTTTCTCTTCATCGGTTTGCGCGCGAGCTGCACGCCACGCCAAAAGCCATCGACGATCTTCTTTTCGCGCATCGGTCTGCTCCGCCGTATCCAAGAGCTTCTGGAATGCCGTCGACGCTGCTTGTCGACGGTTTGGGTCGAGCTGGGTGTTCAGCAGGAGCTCGCGATAAATCCCCGCGGCGTCGTCGTGACGGCCGCGATCCTTGTAAAATACACGTGCTTTCGCGAGCATCAGATCTTGCGAAAGCGGTTCGTCGTGCTCGAGCTTGTTGAGGACGGTGTCGACGGCTCGCGCGAACGGCGCGGTTGCTCCCGCCACGATCGCCAGCTTCTCGAACGTCGCGAGTGATTCCGGATTTTGCGGATCGAGCGCGAAGGCACGCATGGCCGCGCTGGTCGCCGTTGACGGATCGCCTAGTTTTTCGCCTAAAACGTTGGCGAGCTTCAAGAGCACGGTGACCCGCGTACGCTCGTTCGGAGCCGATTCGACGAGCACGTTGTAGAGCTCTGGAAGCGCGCTCCATTTTTCCTGGGCCTCGAAGAGGGCCGCCAGATTTTCGGTTGCGTCTGTGTCGTGCGGCGCAATCTTCCGAACGCGTTCGTAGAGCTTGCACGCAGCATCGAGCTCGTTCGATTCGGCTCCGAGCTTGGCCGCGCGCAGCCAAACCTCAATCGCGCCGGGAGTGTTGCCCTGCTGATCTTTGAGAACGCTTCCCAATCGGTCGAGCGCGGCGATCGCGGCGTCGGGCTCACCGGCCAAGCTCGCGCGTTTGTCGAGCGCTGCAGCGAGGAGCGCCACATCACCGATTTTATCGGCGACGCGTTCGACGACATCGAGGTCGGCCGTCTCGAGAAGCGAGTCGCCCAAGATGGCTGCACAATGCATCGCGGCTTCAAGGGCTTGCTCCGAGGTCGCCGCGACCTCTGCGATTTGCGATCGCAAGACGAGCGCATCGCGACCCGTTGCCGTGCGAAGCGCCTCTTCCAAAAGAGCGACGAGATTCGGCCAAGCCTGAACTTCCGTGAAGAGCTCGGTCAATGCCGCGAAGGCGTCGCGGTCTTCGGCGTCGTCGTTCAAAGCTGCACGATAGGCTTGAATTGCCGTGGATCGGTCGTCAAGCTCGTGTCGCGACAGGGCACCAATGGCGTGAAGCAAACGACGACGCTGTGCAGGATCGGCTTCGCGCTCGAGCGCCGTTGCATAGAGTTGCACGCGCTCGTGAGGGCTTCCTTGATCACGAAGCAGCGTGTCGATGCGATTCAAGAGATCGGTGGACGACGGATCGTGGGCGAGCGCGCGTCGGTACACGGCGATTGCTTCCGGGACGTCGCCGGCCGCCGCCAATGCGTCGCCAGCGTGTGTCGCCAAGATGAAGAGCGATTGATTGTCGACCGCGCGATCGCCGAGCGCTTTCGCGAACAGCGCCGCCTTTCGTTGCACCTCACCTTCGCGCGACAAAAACAAAACGCGCTCGATCCACGATTCGAGCGGCTCGTCGGCGGCGGTAGCTTCTGCCAAACCGCGTCCCGCAAAGTCGAGCGCGTGGACGCGATAGTTCTGGCTCGCTGCCGCAACGCGCGTGGCCTCGTCGAGAGCCGCGAGTCGGTCGTCCGTCGCGAGTGAGAGCGATGCTTTCACTTCCAGCACACGCAAAATCCCGGTGACTGATTCTTCGTTGCGATAAATCGGCTCCAGCGCATTTGCGGCGGCCACGCGATGATCGCCGGCGGCCAGCAATTTCTCGAGTGTTCCGCGCGCCGTCTTGTCGCCGGGTGCGCTCGTCAGTGCTTTACCGAACGCTTCGATCGCGGCGCCGACATTGCGAACGCGCTGCAGCTCGATGACACCGGCGCGCGCGAGAAGCGCACCGCGCTCTGCGCCTTGTGCAAGCTCCGCATCTTGGGCGAGCGCCGCGGCGAGCTCTGCCCACTGACCGCGACTCTCGAGTAGCGGAATGAACCGCAAATAAATTTCGCGGGTTGGACCGTAATCGTCAATCAGTCGTCGCCACACCGCGATCGCGCGTTCCGCGTATTTTCCTGCGTCGGTGAGGACTAGGGCAGTGCGCGTGAGCAGCGCCCGCGCTTCAGTCGGCGGCGCATCTTTCGCGCGTTCTTCGAGGATGAACGCGAGATTCTCGACGTTGGTATCGTGCTCGTAGATTTTCTCCAGCGCAGCCAGCGCGCGCGAACGCGACGATGTGTCGAGCACGCGTCGCCACGCGGCAGCCGCACGCTCCGGGTCGTTTGCGTTGAGCGCGATCTCGCCGAGGCGTTCGTTCACGACACGCGCGCGCTCGGGGTCGGTCTCTACTTGCGACAGGCGATCGAGCAAATCAGGGAGCGGCTTCGTCTCGCCTTCTGAATCGTAAATCTCGACGAGCGCGCGTGCCGACGCGAGGACTGCGTCGTCTGGCACCTCGGGCATCGCGATCGCGCTCGTGAAAACGGCGCGTGC
>JBDTFL010000772.1:0-9290 GCA_039937955.1 Polyangiaceae bacterium
ATCGAAGCACGCGCAGACGACGAAAATGCCCGTGCCATCTTGGACAAAGTGCACGACCTTACCACCGCCATCGCTGTTGCAGCAGAGCGCGGAGTCATGGAAGCGCTCGGCGGTGACTGCAAAACGCCGCTCGGCGCATATGCGCAAGTTGTCGAATCGAGCTTCTTTTTACGGGCTTTCATCGCAAACGCCGACGGAACGAACCGCCGCGCCGGTGAGCACGTCGTGCCGCATCCCATGAGCGAAGCAGACGCCCGCCAGATCGGAATCGACCTCGGTAAGTCGATTTTGTAGGAAGTACTGAACACGTGAACGGAGCCCCCGCGCGGGGCCCGTAACACAACGTTCTTGCCGACCACTAGAGGTGCGCGCTATCCATCACGCCGATGGGTCGACTCGCGCTGGCGCTTTTTCTCTTCGTCGCGCTTGGTGGCGTATCGAAGAACGCGCTCGCGTCGTCTCACAGCGTTGCGCTCGGCAACCCTGAAGTGATCCACGTGCCGAACGGATCCGACGCTTACTATTACCGACCGCGGGTCGGTGGCGCGCGCCCGATCTTGATGTACCTCCACGGCCGCGGCGGGAATCCTGCTGAGGATTGTCGCAAGTGGGCCAAGGTCGGAACGAAGTTCGGTTGGGTCGTCTGCCCACAAGGTCCCGAAGATCGCGGCGGCGGCTCACGCGCGTGGAACAACGATCCGGCGACCGCAACCCGCATCATCGCGGCCACGGTCGACGCGTTGAAGGCGAAATACAAACATCGCATTCATACGCACGGCAATGTGTTGATCGGCTTCAGCGAAGGCGCATTCATCGCGATGCAAGTCGGCTTGCATGACCCCGTGCATTGGAACAAATGGCTTATTTTAGCGGCCAATGATCAATATTGGTTCGGCGACACCGCGGCGCTTTTGAAAGAAGATCGCAAGCGTGTGCATCGCGTCTATTTGCTCACCGGCGAAAACGACGAGGTCGCCGAGAACACGAAGCGCGTCGGCGACATGCTCAAGACCGCGAAGATTCCGGTGCGTGTTCGCATTCGTTCCGGCATGGGTCACGAAATTCCCGCCGACAAAATGAACGCGACTTATCGTCGTCCGCTTCTTTGGCTCACGGCGACGAAGTGATGCGTGTCGTTCGCGTCTCGCCGAAAGCATCGGCCGACGCGCCAAAAATTCTCGATGATGCGCGTCTCGCTTCGGCGAAGTCGCTGCGCGATCGTTTCCCGCTCGCCCATCTTCGTCCGCTCACATTGGTGCGCGCTGAGGAGATCGACGCGATCGCGGATCCCGCCAAAAACACCAGGGTTTGGCTCGCTCTCGAATCACTTCAAATCACCGGTAGCTTCAAAATTCGCGGCGCGCTTTTGGCGATGGGAAACCTCGCCGCCAAAAAAGTGGACGTCGTAGCAGCGAGCGCCGGCAATCACGGAGCAGCTGTCGCGTTTGCAGCGAAGCTTTTGAAAATGAAGGCGACGGTCGTCGTTCCCGCAACGGCAGCAAAGGTGAAATGCGCGCGCATCGCAGACGGCGCAGAGCTCGTGACGTCCGAAGCGCACGGGTACGACGAAGCGGAGGCTCTCGCGAAACGCATCGCCGAAGAGAGCGGGGCGGTATTTCTTTCGCCTTATGACGACCTCGACGTCGTGGCCGGCAACGGTGCATCACTCGGTTACGAGATCGCGGATGCCCTGAAAAAACAGCCTGATCATGTCATTGCGCCATTCGGCGGTGGTGGTCTCGCAACGGGTCTCGCATGCGCGCTTCCCAAATCCAAGGTGTGGGGTGTGCAAAGCGAAGCGTCGCCGACGTTCGCGCTGTCCCTCGAGAAAAATGAAGCGGTCGAATTTTTCGTGCCGACCGAGCCGACTCTTGCCGAAGCGCTCGAAGGCGGAATCAGCAAAGCTGCATTCGCGCGTGCGCGTCAGGTCGTTTCCGGAGTCGTGATCGTCGACGAAAATTCCATCCGCCATGCCGTCGACTATGCAGTGAGCGAGCTGGGTCTCGTGATTGAGGGGGGAGCGGCGACCGTGCTCGCTGCGATTTTGAACGGGGCACCAGCCGAAATTCTCGGCGGAGATCTCGTCGTCGTCCTCAGTGGACGCAACATCGATCCTCCCAGAAACCAAGAACCGGAAAACGAATCAGTCCGATGACCGACCAACCCAAAAGCGCACGGAGCGTCTACATCATCGGCATCGCCGGCGGCTCAGGATCGGGTAAGAGCACAATCGCGCGATCGATCTTGAAGGATCTGCCGAAGAGCTCGGGCATCTTGCTCGAGCAAGATCACTATTACCGATCGCAGGGAAATCTCCCTAAAAACGAGCGGGAAAAGGTCAACTACGATCATCCCGACGCGCTGGAGATGGAGCTCTTCATTCAGCATCTCGATGCGCTTCGTCGCGGTGAAACGATCGAACGACCCACCTACGATTTCGCGCAACACGATCGTGCGCCGCGCGGCGAGATGATCGAGCCGGCTCCGGTGATCGTCGTGGAAGGCATTTTGGTTTTGGCAGACGAACGCTTGCGTGCGCGCTTCGACGTGAAACTGTTCGTCGACACCGACGCCGACATTCGCTTGATGCGTCGCATTCGTCGCGACCTCGAGCATCGCGGCCGCACGTTCATGCAGGTGCGAAAGCAGTATTACGAGACCGTCCGGCCGATGCATCTCGCGTTCGTGGAGCCGAGCAAGCGTTTCGCCGACGTGATCTTGCCTGAAGGCGGAGAGAACCGCGTGGCGATCGATTTCTTGCTGAGTCACATCAAGGGGCGCGTTTAATACGCGAGAGCACGGCACGCGCGGTCGACGTGAGGCCATCTGCGCTGGCAACTGATTCGAGAGCGCGAAGCTTTCGAGTCTCGTCGTGAGCTTCGATGCGGCCTGCTTCATCGAGGTCGTGCCATGCGCGATGCGCGCGAATTTCTCCATGTGCATCGCGGTCGCGGTGCGCAGAAGTAACCGACAAAACAAGCTCGTTTCGTTGCTCGGGAGTTTGCGGAGTCATGTCGCTTCTCCGAGCGTGATTCCTTTTTTCTGAAGACAATCGAGCAGCAGCTTTCGTGCACGCGTAAAGTTTTGGAGAAACGTGTTGGCGCGCATGCCGAGCATCATCGCCAACGTTTCGTCCGATTCACCGCTCGACTCGAGACGCGCCGCGAGCACGTTGGAGGGTTGTGGCGGAAGCGCCGAACGACAATCCTCGAACGCGCGGCGCAACATCGGATCGGGCGGCGGCGTCGCGATGGCTTCACTCTCTTCTTCCACGAGCCGCGCGAATTTTTCGTCGTCCACGCCGACTACGCGCGCACGACGCAATTCACTGAGCGCGCGATTTTTCGCGACGCGCAGTGCTAGCCGCAAGAGTGAATTCGGTCGACCGTCCGGAATGACTTTGGGCGCGACTTGCCACACGCGAAGCAGCGCTTCTTGAAGCACGGCTTCGGTGTCCACGCGCGCGGCAAAGGACCGAAGCGACGCGCGCAACGCGGGCTCGGCACCGGCGACCCAACGCCCGAAAGCGTCGGCGTCGCCAGATTGAATTTCCGAGAGGTGCGCGTCGAGGTCCACGTTTCAGCTTTCGATTTCGATCGTGGTGATGCCAGACGCAAGCATGATCTCGAGCGCGATGATGACCGATGCGTCGAAGCTGGGAGAAAATCCGAGTGCGATGCGGATCGTGGATCCGGCCGGAATCAAGCCACTTCGTGTGGTCAGAGACTCGTCGACTGTAGCGGGTGATGAGCCGCCGTCTGCGAAAACGATCGACACGCTGCTCGTTGCCCAGTCGATGGCGTCGACGAGTGTGACCTCGATGGCGACCTCTCCGGATTTCTTGAGAACGATGCGTCCCTTGATCGTCGGACGAGCTGCTGCTGCTTCCGATGAAGCGGCAACCGGCGCGTCGGTTCGTTTGAAGAATGCGTCTTTGATGCGACCCACGAGCGTTCGCTCGTCCGCACCCTTCTCTGCGGGAGGTGCTGCTCGTCCTTGTGCCGCGGGTGGTGCGCCTCCCGTGCCCCGCGGTGCCATCGGTGCAGGACGCGGTGCGGATTGCGGAGGCGGCATCGCCGAACCGAAAGACATGCGTGCCCGTTTCGGCGACATCACCGACCCGGAGCTGTACGCCATCGATGGCGGAGCGGCCATCATCTGCTGCGGGCTTCGCAGACCGACACCCTCTGCGGTCACACCATACGGAAGCAGCTGTGGCTGCTCGACACGACGCGACGGATCTCGCGGGTCCACACTAACCTTCGGATCGATCGCTACCCAAGACGTGAGACGCGTCGAAATTTTGTAGGCGATGCCGGTCGCTTCGATCGATGCATCGAGCAAACGCTTGTCGAGACCCGCGGCGATCCTCATCTCGGCGTCTTCGACGAGCTCGCGACCGAACAAAGTGACGACGGCATCACTTCCCGAATTTGCGTCAGACTGCGGCGCTCGGATTTTTTGAATCCATGCGCCATCTGCTGTTTTTCCCTTCAGAATGATTTCTCCGCCGCGAGCCAGAACGCGCGCCGACAAGAGAACGGGAGCACCGGCGAACAAATCGGGAATCTTGATGGGCGCGGTTGCGAGAAGCGCATCACCCGACGCTTCGACATCGATGACGATGGGCGCTTCGCTGTGCGCGCGCAAGCGATGCGCTGCGCGATCCGGATCTTCGCCGAGACCGAGGACGACTTCGATGCCGCGACCCGCACGTGCGGCAGGTGCGGTCAGCGAACGATTCACCGACGAGCCGACACCTACCGTGTGCAGACGCGCGCCCCCGGGAAGCAGCGCCAAAATCGATGCGACGATTTCTTGCTCGAAGCCGATGAGACCATCCGTGATGAGAACTACGTGCGTCGACGTCGACGAGCGCAGACGCTCGGATGACGGGCGCAATGCTTCCAAGATTCCTTCGCGCATCTCGGTGCCGCCACTGGCGCGCAAGGAATTTACCCACGCCGCTGCTGCAGCTTTGTCCTCGCGCGTCGCCTGCGAAAGCGAGTTCCGAAAACGGCGCGGCGTGTTCGAAAATTCGATCAGCTCGAAGCGATCGTTTTCGTCCATGCCCGCAAGCATCGCGAGAACGATCTTTTTGGCTTGATTGATCGGCTCGCCACCCATCGACCCGCTCGTGTCGAGCAAGAAGGTGAGATCACGCGCAAGATGCTTGCGCCGCGTGGCGGCTTGCGGCGGAACGATGGTGAGAAGCGCATGTGCGTCGTTCACGCCCGCGCGTGGTCCAGCGACATCGCACGAAACGCTTATTTTTTCCGCGGAAACGGGCCAGCGTACGACGACGTCACGATCCGGCGAAACGGCATTTCCAGATCCTAGCTCGACGCGAAAACCTTCGCCGTCGACGACGCACGAAAGCGGATGCGACGGCGATTCGGGCGACCGCCCTCCCGTTACTGCGTCGCGCACGAGCAGCGCGAGTGATGCACGCACGTTCGAGCTCTCGGTCATCGCAAGTGACACTTGCTTCGCGTCGGTTACGCGATCGGGCGCGCCCAAATAGCGCGGCGCCGCAGCGAGCGGAAACCGCCACTCCCATTGACCTTCGGCGAGCCATTTCAGCTTTTGATCGATGGTGATTTCGACGGTGATCTCTGCGCCCGGCGGTACGTTGCCGAGCTCCTGCGTGAACAAGCTCGAACGCTCTTCTTCGAGGAGCGCTGCGGTTTGGCCCGAGAGCACCGCCTCTTCGAAACGCTCACGCGCTGCAGCCTTGCGATCGATCTCGCCGACGATGGTCTTCTCGCCAATGCGAAACTTGAAGCCGCTCACCACGCCATCCGCTGGAAGCGGAAGCTTGTAAACTACATGCAATGGCTGCGAGGACGAATTCGCGAACGTTTGCTCGAGAACCACCCGCGACAGTCCGCCGGCCGTTTCACAGCGCAGCGCCAAGCACTTCAGCGGCAATGTGGTTGAAGCAGCAGAAATAGGGTGGTTTTGAGACAAGGCGGTCATCGGCATCATTGCAAAGATCCTCACTTTCATCGAGCTAACGCGGTCGCAGACCTCCTTGTGACAGTCGTTTCGAAAATAATCGGTCCTGCTATTCTCTTGAGGTGCCCGAGAAGGTTTCGACCACCGCAATAAGCAAGAAGGTCGGCGCGCTGTTACTCGCAGCCAATGTCGTCAAGCCGGAGCAGTACGAGGCGGCGATGAAAGAGATCGAGGGGACGCCCGACCGCATCGAGGACGCGATCATCGCGCTCGGCTTTGCATCCGAAGCCGACATCTTGAAAACCCTCGCGGCGCACTATCAGACGAACTTCGTTTCTTCAGAGCGACTCTCACGCGCCGAAATTGCGCGTGCCACTCTCGAGCTCGTACCGCGTCAGGTCGCCGAAACGTTCGGTGTTTTCCCGGTCATGTTCGACGTGAAAAATCACGTGCTCAGCGTCGTCACCGCCGACCCGGGTGACGCATCGCTGCTCAACGAAATTCGGCAAGTGTCCGGCGCAAAAGACGTGAAAGCGTTTTTGTCGCGACCTGCAGCCGTTCGCGCGGCCATCGCAAAATCGTACGCCGGCGACATTCACGCATTCGCGATGCTCGACCGCGCCGCACAAGTGCAATTCCACGCGATGCTCGACGTCTACACACGCGGGACGATGAGCGAAGCCTCCGTTGCTGCCGCGCTCGTCCGCGAAGAAGGACAATCGCGCAGCGTTACCGAACGCGACGTCACGCGGAGTGACGGCAAGACCGCAAAAGGCGGCGTCTCGAGCGAATCGCTTCTCGAGCTGTGCAACGTGATGGTGAGCTTGCTCGAAAATAATCGCGCGGAATTGCGCGGGCACTCGTCACTCGTCGCGCGCATCGTTCGTCGCGTCGTGGAGCGCATCAACTTAGCGCCCGCTGCAGTGTCGGCGTGCGTTGCGGCTGCGTATCTCCACGACGTGGGAAAAATGGGCACTTTCCACCTCACCGCGTTGAACGCTAGCGAATACGACGGTCACAAAGCTGCTTCGCAAAAAGCGCACAACACGCCTACGCGTTTGCTGGAGGGCGTGAGTCTTCCGAGCGACACCATCCTCGCGGTGCTCCACATGTACGAGCGCTACGACGGCAAAGGATTTCCGGATGGGCTCGCCGGAAAAGACATTCCGCTAGGTGCGCGCGTCTTGGCGATCGCGGACACGTACGCCGATCTCACGGAAAATCCGCGCAATCCGTATCGCAAACAGCTCTCGGCAAAAGAGGCATGTGAGGTACTTGTAAAGTACAAGAGTGCGATTTTCGATCCGCACTTGATCGATCTTTTCCGCGCCGCAGTGCTCGGCGACGACGTACGCGCGCGTTTGATCGGAGATCGTTACACGGCTCTCTTGGTCGATCCGGATCCAGAAGAAACGACAGTGCTCGAGCTTCGCATGTTCGAGCAAGGCTTCGACGTGAAGGTGGCGCGCTCGGCCGAGCAAGCGCTGAAAATTTTGTCGACCACGGATGTCGACATGGTGGTGAGCGAGCTCGACTTTCCGCAAGGCGGCGACGGTCTCAAGTTGTTGGCTGACGCACGCAAGCTTCCAAAAGGAAAAGACGTGTCGTGGGTCATCCATGCACGTCGCCAAGCGAAGGCCGACGCCACGACCGCATTCAGTCTCGGCGTTCTCGATTACGTCACCAAGCCTGCGCCCACCGACGTCTTCGTCGCGAAGCTGAAAGCGATCATCGAGCAACGGGCGATGCAACGAACCGCGCGAGGTGTGTCCGGATCGCTGCGCGAGATGGCGCTCCCTGACATCATCCAAATCCTCTATCACGGCCGAAAAACCGGCAAATTGCGCATCCGCAGCGGTGTGGAGCAAGGTGAAATCCACGTCGAGGGTGGCGCGGTCGTCAACGCGTTGCTCGGCGCCGTGCGCGGTGAGGACGCATTTTACGCGATGCTGAAATTGACCGACGGCGACTTCGCGCTCGATCCGCAATTCAAACCGCAGCAGCGCGTGATCAATCAGTCGAGCGAAGCACTCCTTTTGGAAGGAATGCGACGCATGGACGAAGGCGTCGGCTAGACTTTTTTCGGTGCGAGAAATCGCGCGAGCGCTTTTGCAACGAGTGGCGACACGGCGATCGCTTTTTCGAGCCCGGCTTTCCCCTTCGGATTCAGCTGTGTCCGATCTTCCCAAAGATCTTCGAACACCAAATTCGTGGCGCCGACCATCAAGGATGGAAATGCGCCATCGTCCATTTCGCCGGTGCCGACGATTCGCATTTGCTTCCAAAGATCGCCGAGTGCGCGTTGATAAATGCGCTCGCCCAATTTTCCGCCGAAATCCATTTGCGCGCGCAGCGACTTGGTGGATTGCGGAGAATTTTCTTCGAGCAGCTCGAGGAGCGCCGCCGCTTCACGAGAAAGCGGTGCGCGCAATTTTTCGAGCAAATCCATGCGGCCCAACATCTCGCGGTACACGTCGCGCGAGAAAAATGTCGCCCGACCACGCAGCCACTTCGCATAAACCACCTCGCGCGATTCGGCGAGCCGCATCCGCAGGTGCCAAAGCTCGGCAACACGTGCGTCGCCGTCTTCGTCCCATTCCCAAATCATCTCTTCGCCGGGATAGAGAGCATTCCAAAGCGACGGCGGGTCCGCTGCGTTTTTGATCGGAAAAACAAGGCATATTCCGAGTTTCTCGATCAGCCTCACGGAGCGTGAAATCTTGGAGGCCATGTCTAACCGAAAACGGAAATCATTCCTTGATTCCGAGCGCGGGCGGCATCGTCGGGCTCTTCGTCGCGAATTTTCCGAGCGCGTCGTACGCGGCGTATTTGAACATCTCGGCGAACGTGGGGTAGTTGAAGACCATCTCGATGAATGCGTCGACGGTGCCGCCGAGCATGAGCGCGGTCTGCCCGATGTGCACGAGCTCGCTCGCGCGGTCGCCGATGCAATGACAGCCGAGCAATTTTCGTTCGGTTTTGTGGAAGAGCAATTTGATGACGCCGTCCTTGTCGCCGGTGATCTTTCCGCGCGCGTTGTCGCGATAAAAAGCGCGGCCGACGACGTAGTCGATGTTTTGTTCTTTCGCGGATTCTTCGGAGAGGCCTACGCAGCTCACCTCCGGAATCGTGTACACGCCGTACGGAATGACGGTGGAGACTTGGCGTTTGTACATGAAGCCGAACGCATGACAGACGGCGACGCGCGCTTGCTCCATCGACGTGGATGCGAGCGCCGGAAATCCGATCACGTCGCCGGCCGCGTAGATGCTGGCTTGAGCCGTTCGGTAATCGTGATCAACTTGGATGTAGCCGCGCTTGTCTGCGGTAAC
>JBDTFL010000773.1:0-12133 GCA_039937955.1 Polyangiaceae bacterium
TTGGCAGCTTGATCGCTCACCCGCGCGGGTGCCGAAAACCGTCCCGGACAGTTTTCGACTGTCCGCGGACAGCAATGGTCACGCAGCGACGGCCTCCCAACGCGGGCGCACCATTTACTCCTCGCGCCGAAGCGCGTCGCGACCGCCGAGCGTCCGCAACTCATGGGCCCGTGTCCTATTGTCGAACGCGTTCCGGTGTCGATAGAGTCGTCGGCGATGACGATTTTCGGAAACGGACCGTTGCTCGCGGTCGATGCGCCCGCGCTTTTGTATCGCGCTTTTTTCGGTGTTCCAAAGAGCATCAAGAACAATGCGCTGGTCGGAACGGCAACGACCTTGCTCGCGGCGCTTCAGACGCACAAGCCGCGCGCGGTCGTGATTTGTTTTGGAGCGGAGCGCGCGGATTATCGCGCCGAGGCGTTCCCCGCCTATCACTCGCATCGTCCACCGACGCCCGACGAGCTCGAGACGCAATGGGAATTGGCGACCCCACTCTTCGAAGCGTTTGGTTGGCGGGTCGACGATCACGAGTCACTCGAAGCCGACGATCTCATTCATTCGTACGCACAGGTCGAAGCCGAGGCCGGTGGAAGTGCGCTCATTTTGACCGGTGATCGTGATCTCTATCAATCGGTGAATCCTCGCGTCAGCGTGCTCATGCTTCAAAAGGGTGGCGCGCCCGCCGTGGTCGACGAAGTGGAAGTCGTGAAGCGTTATGGAATTCGCGCGGACCAAGTTCCGGATTTCATCGCACTGCGCGGAGATCCTTCCGACGAAATTCCGGGCGCGAAAGGCATCGGCGAAAAGAGCGCGCGCGATTTGCTCGTGCGATACGAGACGCTGGAACGCGTGATTGCGGAAGCGCCAGTGCCAACCGCCAGTGCCGCGGTGCGCGCGATTCCGGGGCAGGCCGAAATACTGCGCGTGTTCAAAGACGTCGCGACGATTCGGCGAATCGATGTCGCGCGCCCGGCAGATACACCGATCGATCGCGCGTCGGCGGTTCGCGCATGTCGCGAATATGGGCTCACCCGAATCGCCGATCGTCTTGCTGATTGATCGGAGGCACCCTCGACTGCGCGGTGCTCGGCACAACTCTGGACGTCTGCGCGGTGCTCGGCTTATGGTCCGCCGCACATGAAGACGTCACTCACTGGTAAAGCTGCGCGGCACCTTCGGGGTCTCGGTCACGAGCTCTCGCCGGTCGTGAGCATCGGCAAGGAAGGACTAACGGACTCGGTCGTCGCGGCGGCCAACGCGGCGCTTCTCACCCACGAGCTGATCAAAGTGAAGGTGCAGCCCGAAGCGCCCAGCGATCGGAAGCTCGTAGCGTCGGAGCTCGCCGAGAGGACCTCCAGCGCACTCGCTCAAGTGCTCGGCCGCACGTTCCTGCTCTACAAAAAACATCCCAAAAAGCCGAGGATTCAGCTGCCAAAGTGAATCTGCAGTGAACCTGCCGGACGACTGCGCCTAGATCACGTTCCGGTAACCCATCACTTTTTGTGATGGGTTAAATCACGACAAGGTGGATTGTGGGTTTACGTCACGCGGCTAGCTTGAGCGCATGACAAACATGATCATCCGACGCGCCAACGAGCGCGGACACGCGGACCACGGTTGGCTCAATAGCTTCCACACCTTTTCGTTCGCTGATTATCACGACGAGAAGCACATGGGATTTCGATCCCTGCGTGTGATCAACGAAGACCGCGTCGAGCCCTCGAAAGGTTTCGGCACGCATGGTCACAAAGACATGGAGATCATTTCCTACGTTCTCGAGGGCACGCTCTCTCACAAGGATTCCACGGGCACGAACGGCATCATCAAGCCGGGCGACGTGCAGCGCATGAGCGCCGGAACCGGCGTGCGTCACAGCGAGTTCAACGGATCGAACGATGAGCTCGTTCACTTTCTCCAGATTTGGATCACGCCCGACAGGCAGAATCACGAGCCGGGCTATGAGCAGAAAAACTTCGCGGACACGGAGAAACGCGGGCGTTTACGACTCGTCGCTTCACCCGACGGCCAAGATGGAAGCGTCAGCATTCATCAAAACGCGAAGCTCTACGCCGGCCTCTTCGACGGATCGGAAAGCGCGTCGTTCGATCTCACAGCGGGACGTCATGCGTGGATCCACGTCGCCAAAGGACAGATCCTCGTGAACGGCGAAGTATTGAAGGCCGGCGATGCTGCGGCGATCAAAGATGCCGGGAAGATCGAGATGAGCGGCGGTGAAAAAGCGGAAGTGCTCCTGTTCGATCTCAACTAAGGCCGACGCCCCATTCCGAACAAAGAGGCGGCACGTTGGTGATGAGCCAACGCACGAGCGGCCGCGCGCGAATCGCCGGAGAAAACACGAGCGCGAGCGGCAGACGATGCTCCTCGTCGGTCCAGGCAGCGAGATTCAGGCGCACGAGATCGCCGCGCTTCAAATCATCGCGAATCAAAGGCTCTGGGAGATTTCCCCAACCCAGCCCTCCTAGCAAAAGCTCGCGCTTCGTCACGAGGTCCGCGACGCGCCACGTTTGTTGCGAGACGACGCCTTGATCGGGTGACCCGCCCGCGACGCCGCGTTCGCTCAAGACGATTTGTGTTTCGTTTGCGATGACGTCGCTCGCGATGCGTCCTTTGATCTGCGCGAGCGGATGCGACCGCGCAGCAACGGGAACGAGCAAGACGGAGCCGACCGCAATGCGTTCGAGCGCGTCGGAAATTCCGAGTGGGCCTGCGATGCCGATGTCGAACTCGTGACGCGCAACACGTGTGCTGATCGAAGCCAGCGTGTCGGTGTCGACCCGTAGCGCGAGACTCGGAAAGGCTTGTTTGAGAGCCGAGATCAACGTGACAAGCGCGCGCGGTGGAAAGATCGCGTCGACTGCGATCGAGAGGCGCTCACTCTTCGCGCTGTGCAATGCGTCGCTGATTTCCCCCATTTTCGCGGCTTCCGCGAGCACACGCCGCGCTGCTGGAACGAGCGGACGGCCGCGTTCGGTGAGCTTCACTGCGCGTTCGCTGCGATCCCAAACCTTGAAGCCGACCAGAGCTTCGAGCGACGCCATCGATTGGCTCACTGCCGATTGCACGCGACCGAGCCGACGCGCAGCTGCGGAGAATCCGCCTTCGTCGGCAACGCTCAAGAGAACGCGAAGCTGATCGAGCGTGACGTCGTCGAATGACGAGCGACTTTTGCGCGTGCGCGTCGTCATTGGAAATTACGCGGACTCTTTTTCATGAGCAGTGCAGACTACCGCAGCATCGCCACACGCGCGGCGCGGTAAGCCGAGCGCGGACACTCCGATCGCGATAGCAGGCGGCGTCCTCTTCATCGTCGGCGGAATCATTTATCTGACCGCGCCGACGCATCATGGAAGCACTTCGCCAGCGCCGTAAGTTAGTCTGCAAGCGGAATGACCTCCATTTGTGGTGAGTGCGGCGTCATCGGCACCGAGAGCGCAGCCTGCGTTCATTGCGGCTCCCAAGCGCCGCGGCTAGACGTGCCGGCGCGCACCGATGGCGCGAATTGGATCTGCCTCGAGTGCACCATCAAATGTCGCATGTGCGGATTTCGCGTTCCGCTCAACGGGCTCGACATGGACGGCGCGGTCATCTGCGCGCGCTGTAGTCTCGAGCAAGCCTTCGACGTCGAGCAATGGCGCATCGTCTTCGAAGAAGCGCACGCCACCGGTGATCTTTGGGGCGACCAAGCGACCGCCTTCGGATATTTGCTCGACGCACAATATTTCAATCTCGGAAAAGTGAACGCATCGCTCGTGTTCAACGGAACCGGCGAAAATGCGGTCGATACGCTCGCGAGCCCGGGATATCCGCTCTGCGACGCATGCCACAAACCGCTCGACGTGAAGCTCGGCGCGCCGGAATCCGGTCACGCCACGACGACCTGCACATGCGGAGAGACCGCGAGCTACGAGACACCTGCGGCTGCACGAAGAATGTCGCTGCCCCTCACCGCGATCATCTGCAGCGAGCATCGATCGGATCGCAAAGACGTTCGCGTCGACGCCACTGAATCGGCGATCGCGGTTCGTTGTCCGGGTTGCGATGCGCCTTTGCCCGCCAACTCCGAAACCAAATTCGTCACGTGCGCCTACTGCCACGTGCAGGCGCGCATTCCGGATCGCACGTGGTTCATGCTCTCCAAAAAAGAGCACGTGCCCGAAAAGATGTGGCTCTTGTTCAAAGGCCCATCCGGCACACGTGTCGATTTGTCGGGAAAACAGCAGCGAAATCACGATGTCCGTGATGAGCAAAACCGCGCGAGCGCCAAACGCCACGAGCGCGAGGTTCGCGAAGCCGAGGAAGCGGTCGAGAAGGCGAAGCGCTATGCCGCAAAAGAGAAGAAGCGAGACGCGGACGAAGCGGCGCGAACCGCCGATCGCGATCGCAAAAAAGCCGAAGACAAACGCCGCGAACGAATCGCTGCGATCGTCGTCCCCGTTTCGTTCGTGCTCCTCGTCGCAGTGATCGGGATCTATCAAACGAGCAAAGAGAAGGCGCGCGACGCCAAGGCCTTGGCGATTGAGAAAGCCACTCCGCATTGCACCGCAGAGACACCTGCCGACTGCATGAAGACAGCGCAGAGGTTTAGGCTCATTCCGAACAACAACGGAAACGCGATCGACGACTACGAGGTCGGTTGCAACGCCGGCTATCAACCCGCGTGCGACGCGGTAGAAGCGTTGTGTCAGTCACCGACGATCGGAATCTCGACGCGCCTCAATCATTTCGAACGCTACTGCGGGCTCAAAAAATTCGACGACTGCAACGCCGCCGGCAATTTGTACGTGCACGCAAATGGTGACGGGCTCGGGAAAGACGAGAGCGCTGCGTCGTTCCTTTTCAAGACGTCATGTGATGGTGGTAACCAGGCCGGATGCGATCTCCTCGCGCAGTCGTGCAAACGTGGAGTAAAGCAGTCGTGTCCGGCGCAAGTAGACGCCGGACATCACCACTGAGATCCATGACATGACGATTTATCTGCTGGCTGTTGCGATCGGAATCATCGCGGGGCTTCGTTCGATGACCGCACCAGCGGCGGTGAGCTGGGCTGCGAATTTCGGTTGGCTCAAGGTCCACGGAACGCCAGTCGCATTTCTCGGAAATAACATAACAGCCTATATTTTGAGCCTTTTGGCGATCGGTGAGCTCGTCGCAGACAAGCTCCCGCGAACACCCAGCCGCAAAACGCCCGGCCCATTCATCGGAAGAATTTTCGCCGGCGCATTGAGCGGCGCAGCGATCGGTGCAACCGGCGACTCGTGGATCGTCGGCGCGGCACTCGGAGCAGTCGGTGCAGTGATCGGAACGCTCGGCGGCGCTGCAGGTCGTGCGCGCCTCACGGTCGCGTTCGGAAGAGATCTTCCCGCCGCGATCGTCGAGGACGTCATCGCGGTCGGCGGCGCTTTTGCCATCGTGCATTTCCTCGCCTGATCCAAAGCCAAGCTCATGGACATCAAAGACAAGATCGTCGCCATCACCGGTGCTGGCGGAGGCATCGGGCGCGCGATGGCCGAGGCATTTGCAAATGCCGGCGCACGTCATGTCGTCGTGTCGGACATCGACGGCAACGCGGCGGCAGTGGTCGCGAAAAAAATCGGCGGCTCCAGCTTTCAAGCGGACGTCTCACGTGAAGCCGACATCCAGAAGATCGTTTCGGACACCGAAAAGAACGTCGGACCCATCGATCTATTTTGCTCGAATGCCGGGATTTTACCGATCGATCCCGATCAGGAAAACGCCGCGTCGCTGCCCAATGCCGAGTGGGAACGCGCGTGGGGCGTGAACGTGATGGCCCACATTTATGCGGCGCGCGCGCTCTTGCCCGCGATGATTGCACGTCGCTCCGGATATTTTTTGAACACGGTGTCCGCGGCAGGTCTGCTTTCGCAGATCGGGTGCGCCGCATACTCGACGACGAAGCACGCGGCGATCGGCTTCGCTGAGTCGCTCGCCATCAGTCACAAAGATCACGACATCCGAGTTTCGGTTCTCTGCCCGCAAGCGGTCGGCACCGCGATGACCGACGGAAAAAAATTGAACGGCGCCGACGTCGACGGCATCCTATCCGCCGAGGCAGTCGCGCAAGCCGCGCTCGACGGCATCGCAAAGGAGAGCTTTCTCATTCTCCCCCACCCCAACGTCGCGCAATATGCGGCGATGAAAACCGCCAACTACGATCGCTGGCTCGGTGGAATGGCGAAGCTCCGACGCAGCCTAGGCTCACCATGAAAAAATCCGAAATCTTTCCCCTGGTCATGTTGGTGCTCGGCGCCATCGGCTTCGCGCTGTTCGGCGTGAAGTGGCTCGTGAACCCGACGGGCATGGCCACGCCCCTCGGAATCATCCTCACGAACGGCGACGCAACGTCTGACGCACGCGCGGTCTACGGCGGCATGGAGCTCGGATTGGGCTTATTTTTGGCCTATTCCGCGATCGCGCCGGCGCGACGCACGCAAGGTCTCGCCGCAGCAGCGATCACGCTCGCGGGTCTCGGTGTCTCGCGAAGCATCGGAATCATCGCCGCCGAATCGGTCACGAGCGGGACCTATGCGCTACTCGCTACTGACCTGACCGGCACCGTGCTCTGCATCGCGGCGTTCTTGGTCAGCCGCAAAAACGATTGAGCCGAGCTACGAGTAGGCGTGGAGGAATCAATCCTTGCGCGACAAGATCTCGAGCGGATCCTGTTTGTAAAATTTGGCGAGCTCTTCGTAGAGATCCGCATGCCGATCCTTCATCATGCGCGGCTTCTCGAAAAACATTTCGGTGACCACCGCGAAGAATTCCGCGGGGTTCGTCGCGCCGTACGAGTCGATGTCACTCTTGCGGCCTTCTTGAAGCCGCTCCGACAGCTCGCTGAACTCGTCGCCGAGCACGTGCGCCCACGATTTGTAGCGTGATCGCTCTTCGAGATCGGGCGCGCCGTCCATCGAGCCGTCCTCGCTGTCGAGCTGATGCGCGAACTCGTGCAGCACCAAGTTGTGACCGTCGCTCATGTTCATCGCGCCCGACTTCACGTGATCCCACGCGAGCACCACGACGCCGCGCGTCCACGATTCGCCGAGTCGTTCTTGCGATCCTTCGACGACGAACCCGCCGCCGTTGGTCCTCGTCGGCGCGCGATATGCGCTCGGATAGACCAAAATCGCGTCGACGCCCGGATACATGTCCGTTTCGCGATGCAACAGAAGCAGACATGCCTGCGCGGCGATCGTCACCTTCATCTCGTCGGTGAGCTCGAGACCGCCGCATCCTTCGAAGGATTTTTCGGCGAGGAAAATTTGCACCAAACCTTCGAGCTCTTTTTGATCGGCCGCGTCGAGCTTGACCACGAAAGGCACGTTTTTACGGATGATCGCGTGCTGTGCGTCGGTCAGCGGCTCTTCACGAAGCGCAGCGCGTCGACCTTTTTTGAAGAAGAAATCGAACATGCGGAGGTTGGCTCAGAGCTTAGGTGATGCGGTCAGTCATCCGCCATATTTCGAATCGAGTCCGCGTCGATCTTTTGATCGAAGGACCAGCCCACACAACGTGAGCCAGCCATCTCCGCGGAAAACTTGGCGGTGAATTTCGTGAGCGCGTCGACCACGCTCGACCCGGTGTAGGCCATGGCGACGACCGCGACCGAGTGTTTCGCTTTTACCGAGTACATCGTCGCTGCGAGCTCGAATACGTTTTGATCGGTCGTTGGCTCGGGGCTTCCGCCGCCGCCACCGTAACGTCGGCCATGTCGTCCGCCGTAACCACGCGTGGGTGGAGGAGGCGGCGGAGCGGCACCTGCGTCGCCGAGCGGTTGCGGCGGATGACCGGAGATCGCGAGCACCACGATCAGGTCGCCCTTCGCCATTGGGCTTATTTTATCCAGTAAACCGTCGCTGACGCCGTCGGCGCGCGTGTACGAGTCGATCGCTCCCGCGAGATCCGAATTCTGCGCGGTGAGCTCGTTGCCGTACATGACCTCGCACGGTGCACCGACGAACGAATGCGCCATGCGCACTCCGAATTGATCCCACGCTTCGGAATTCACGCGCCCATCTTGGTACACGCCGAAAAACGAGACGTTCGCGGGAGCACGCACATAGTCGGGTGCGTACTGCACGGTGAACGCTTCGTCTGCGCACGCCGATGCCCCAAGCGCGACGACGAGCCCGAACGTGATCCTACGAAGCGATTTCAGTGACCGGCGTCCGGCGTCGGGCTGCCACCGCCCGTGCAGCAAAACGCGGTGTTGTCGTCGTTCGTTGCGCCGGCTTTGCACGAGAGCGCAGGGTCGGCTTGTTGGGGCGTGTCGTTACCGCCGCACGTGATGCCGTACGTGCCGTTGCTGCAAATCGTGGACGGGTCGAAGTTGCAGCTGGTGCCGGTGGACTTCGTGAACGTGATGCAGCAGAAATTCGCGGTGCCCGTGCCCGCCGAAGCTCCGGCGCCGCACACCAGCGACGAGCTCGTGTCCGTCGGCTCAGCGCCGTTGGTGCACGAAAACCCCTGCCCGCTGCAGCCGGAGACGGTTGCGCTGGTACACGCAGTCGTCGAAGGCGCGCTGCTGCTCGATGAGCACGCGGCGAGACCGAGCGCACATGCAGCGAGAAACGAAAACGAATGCGAGCGCAGAGATGTCATCGAGCCGTCCTCCCACATGATCCTAAAAGGACCGCAGCTACCTTAGCGTGGTCCTTACCCAACTTTTCATCCAAACGCCGAAGAGCCGGCGAGCACCGACGCCATGGTCGCTGCGATGAGCACCGACCCGATGCCGACCACGTAAACGAAGGTGGGGCTCGGTGAAAAATTTTTTCGGTCCTCGATGGCCATGTGGTTCACGCGATAGCGAAACGTGGCGCCGACGTTGATCAGCAAACCGCTCACCACGAGCGCGACGCCGAACCACGTGGAGCCCAAACCGTGCGCAGGCGAAGCGCCGCGTGACTGTGCGAATTCCCGTAAAAATAAGGCGAATCGTGCGATCGCGAATCCGAACGCCATGAGCGCGATGCCGGTGCGAAGCCAGGCGAGCATGGTGCGCTCGTTCGCGGCGTGATCTCGAAATCGAGCGTCCGGCCCGTCGGTCATCGCACGACGATAACGCAAATAGGTCTGGAACCTGAGTATGCTTGGCTTCCGCTGACCACGCAGAGCGATAGCTCTCTGCCGAGGACGAACATGGCTGCCAAATCGAAGAACAAGATCACTCCGTTTCTCTGGCTCGAAAAAGACGCGGACGTTGCCGCGAAATTCTACGCGTCGATTTTCAAGCCCTCGAAGATCGTGAGTCGTTCGCCGATGGCAACGACGATCATCGTGCACGGACAACACATCATCCTCTTCAACGGTGGCTCACATCTCAAGCTCACGCCGGCCGCGTCGCTCTTCGTCGACTGCAAATCGCAAGACGAGGTCGACAAATATTGGAGCAAGCTCGTCGACGGCGGCGCCCCGAGTCGTTGCGGCTGGCTGACCGACAAGTACGGCCTCTCGTGGCAGATCGTGCCCACCGTTTTGGGTGATTTGCTCGGCAGCAAGGATCGCGCGAAAGCGCAGCGCGTGATGAACGCGATGATGACGATGGTGAAGCTCGACGTTCAAGCGTTGAAAGACGCCGCCGAAGACCCGGACAAAGGCGCAAAAAAAGCCGCCAAAAAAGCGACGACGAAAGCCGCGCCGAAATCCAAACGCGGCAAGTAACGCGGGCGCTACTTCGAGCTCGCGAACGCGCCTTCTGCGGAGATGTCGACCTGCTTGTCCGGCAGCGTCGGGTCGGCCACGTGAGCTCCGCTATTTTGCGCGACCGGGGTCGGTCCGGCGGCGATGGGCGCGACGTCCGCGATCGGAAGCGTCGAGCGACCCGTCGGTGTCGCGCCACATGCCGTGAGGACCATCGCCGACGTCAGAAAGAGAATTCGAAGATTCATGACAGCTCCTGCTCGTTGCATCTTGCAACTACCTAGAGCAACAACGAGGCCGGCTTCAATCACTCGGCAATTCGGCTCGATTTCGGATCGACCTAGAATTTCGAAAAGCGGCGCGAGGCGCAAAAGAGCCGCGAGATGTAGCGATCTGGCTCAACCCATCGACTGCGCAAGGGCGGCGTCCGACACGCGCGTATGGAATGCGACGGTCGACATGAGCGACGGCCACAACCGCGCAACCGCCCCGAGCGCACGCTGCGCCGGTCGTCGGACGAGCGCGTGCGACAGACCAACGGCGAGCCTCATTTGCAAGGCGACATCTTGCGCGAGCTTGCTCTGATAGGCCTGCGGATCATCACCAGCCAGAAATGAGGACGCCGCGAGCTCCGCGCTGTGGAGCGCGATCGACATGCCGTCTCCCGAGAACGACGGAATGACGACCGCTTGATCGCCGAGCCGCCAGAGGCCGTCCGCGTTGCGTTGCAGATGACCGTAGGGGATCGCCGAAAGCGCGAGCGGCTTTGGCCAGCACGGTGACGCGCCTTCCAAGCGACGCGAAAGATGCGGTGATTCAGCACAGATCGTAGCGAGGACGTTTTCCCAAGGGCCGAGCGCTCGTAGCCGCGCGCGCCGAATCACGAAGCACAAATTCGCGATGCGATTTTCTACGAGCGACAGGCCCGCGTATCCGCCGTCGAATGCGACGAGATCGATGTGCTTCTCCAGCGCGCGCGTTTGATCGGCTGCGAGATGAAAATGCATTTTGAAGGCGACCAAATCGGATTGCGATCCTGCCGGGCGTTTGTGACCACGCAAGTCGTGCTTTCCGGTCGCGAGAAATACGGCGTTCGCTTCGATGGTCGCGCCGTCGTCGAGGCGCGCGCAATGACCGGCTGCCGTTCGCGTCAACTCGTTCACCTTGGATCCGCGTACGAGCAATGCGCCGGCCGTGCTCGCTCGCGAAAGAAGCGCTTCGTCGAGCACGCGCCGAGAGAGGCTGATCGCCTCGAACGGAAGCTTCGTCGTGGCCACGTGCGAGCCTTCGTAAAAGCGCAATGTGTCGATCGTCACGGCACCCAGCTTTGCGAGATCGAGACCGAGCGATCCGAGATAGAGACCGGCCTCGCGCGAGAGAAATTCTCCGCAGACTTTGTCCGTAGGTGCCGCTTCGCGTTCGACGAGCACGACCGCACGACCTGCTTCGGCAAGGCGCGTCGCAACGGCTGCTCCGGCCGGACCTCCGCCGATGACGAGCGCGCCGTTCATTTGATGCGTTCGACGGTGAGCCGAAATGGCACTTTCCAGGCGATTTTTGCGGCATTTTGCGCGATGCCGGCTTTCGATAAAAGGTGTTTCCAATCGGCATGCTCGAAGGCGCGTGCGATCGAGACCGGGCCGTCGTGTTGAACGAAACGATGGAAGCGCGCCAGCTTCGCGAAACGGCGAAAGAAATAATACGGCAGCGGATGACGATGCAGATCATTCACGAAAAAACCGACGCGCGCGTTCTTCTCCATCCACGCCAAAAATTCAACGACGAGCGGGTCCGGCAAATGATGCGTGAAGAGCGAGCTGACGACGATGTCGATTCCGTTCTCGGGCTCGTAGGCAAATGCGTCGGCGGTGATCCATCGGATCTTGTGGCGCGCTGACGACGCTTCTTCCGCAGCACGCGCCGACCACGGATTGAGGTCGACCCCCGCGAGCGCGACCTTCACGTTGCGTCGCTGCGCCCATTCGTCGATCTGTCGGAGCATGTCGCCGTAGCCGCTTCCGACGTCGACGACCTCGAGCGGCCGCCCGAGCTTTTCGATTTTCGGAAGCAAGCGATCGAAGAACGCGAGCGTGGGACGATACGCGAGCGTTAGCCGATTCACCTTCGTGAGATCACGCAGACACGCGCGGAACTCCTCGTAGGGCACGACCTCGGTGTCCATCAGCTCTTCTTGCTGCAAGCGTTCGTGAAAATTCATCGTCCGCACGATGCGTCTCGCGTTCTTTCAGTTGCGATGAAACAGCATGGTTTCTGCGCTCAAACCGGGCCCGAACGACATGGCGCAGCCGCGCTCTCCACGCTCCGACGATTTCAAAATCGACTCGAGCACGAACATCACCGTTGCCGACGACATGTTGCCGAAGCGCGATAGCACATCGCGCGACGCGGCCAGCGCATCCGGCGGCAGTTCCAATCCCTTCTCCACCGCATCCAG
>JBDTFL010000774.1:0-5699 GCA_039937955.1 Polyangiaceae bacterium
ACGATGCACTCGCGCGCCATCGGATGAAGGTTGTGAATGCCGACTTTGAAGAGCTCGGCGACCGCCATCCACTGTTGCGCGCCCGGTGCGGCGAACTTCGGGTCCGCGCCGTTGACGCTGTTGAAGACGCCGACGTTGGGAACCAAAATGAAATAGCCGAGCGTGCTCGCGACGGTGCCGGTGAACACGCCGAGGAATTGCGCGACGAATTGCCGACGCGGATGCGCACCCAGTAAATAGCCTGATTTCAGGTCATTCAGGAGATCGGCGCATGCGAGCGACGAGTTGCTCGTGATGCTCGCGGTCATCAAATTCGCGGTCGTGCTTTGCGGAATGAGCACGCCGTACGTGAGCTGCATGATCTTTCCGAGCGGACCGCCCGGCGTGATGTCGGTCTCGCCGGTCGCGCGCGCCGCGACGAGCGCGAGCACGAACGTGAGCAGCACCGCGAGGATGCCGTAATAGATCGGGATCTCGAAGAAGCGCCACGCGAGGATCGAGATCGCGATTCCGGCGATGCCCATCCCCCAAAAAAGCCAGCTGATCGGTGCTTCGGTGCGCGCGATCAAATCTTCGGTGCTGCCTTCTTCTTTTTTCGTGTCTTTGGCCATGCTCGTGAAAGCGCGCGCGATGGTGCGCCATTGCAAACCGAACGCGAGCAATCCAGCAGAAACCATCATCGGGGCGCCGAGCCAAATTCCGATTTGCTTCCACGCCGCTTCCGGTTTCGTCGCCGCAGTGATGTCGATGCCGGCGGGGTTGATCCAGTGCGCTTCCATCGCATGCGGGCCGAGCCAGAGCGCGACGAACAGACCGCCCACCACCATGCTCAGACAAACACGCACGCCGATGATCGCGCCTGCACCAACCAGCACGAGACTGTGATCGAGTCGCATCGTGGCGTGCGACGGCGGATAAGATTTATTGCCGGCGTGGATGTTCGGAAGCCAATCGAAAATATTCGTCGCGTCCGGCAAGATCGACGATCGCGTGATTTTTCCCGCGGAATCGGTCTTTTTCAAAATCTCGAGACCGGTGAGCAGTGGACCCAACATTCCGATCACGCCCGCGATCAAAAGTGCGCGCCCGCGAGCGAGCGCCTCTTTTCCTTCGCTGTAAAGCGACTGCAACGTGACCGCCGCTGCCGTTCCCGACGGGAAGGTGAGCTTCTCGTGGTTGATCATATTTCGCTTCATCGGGATCGCGAGAAACACGCCGAGGATCGCGAGAAAGAAAACCCAGAGCATCATGATGGGCCACGCGACTTGAATGCCGCCCGGCGCCTCGGCGCTCACCGACAACATGAGCATCGCGGGAAATGCGGTGACGAGTGAGTTGCCAGTCGCATAACCCGCCGCGCTCGCGGTCGACTGCATGCAGTTCGTTTCCAAAATCGTCATCGGCGATTTCGCGAAACCAATCTTCAAAAGCCCCGACCAAATCGTGAACGACAAAATGCACGCGGTGATGGCCACACCGAGGAACCAGCCGGTTTTCAAGCCCACGTAGATGTTGGTGAAGGACAGGAAAAATCCGAGCACCGAGCCCATGAGCACCGCACGCACCGTGAGCTGCGGAACCTTCTCACCGCGAAACGCGCGCTCGTACCATTCCTTTTCGTCGAAGGTGAGAACCTCGGACGGCGGAATTTCAAGCGGCTTCGATCGCGCGAGCTCCTCTTCGGTGCGCGGCGGATCCTGAAAAAGGGCCATGGGCGCGCAGCCTAATCAACTCTCGGACTCAATTGCCACGCATCTTCGCGCATGGGCGAATGCGCTCAGTGGAGCGATCGAAAATCGCGTTGTTTTTCCGGCAAATCGTGCGTTTTGGAAACCGGCGACACGGGAACACGCATTGCACTGGTGGAGACATGAGCTCTCTCCAGCCGATCAGCGCCTCGACTTCTACGGCGCTCCAAGCGCCCAAACGAACCGCGCCGCTCGATGTTGCGATGGGCGATCTTCGTTACACGCCGCACATTCGACGTAACGCAGCGCTCGCGATTGGAGTGGGTGCCTCACTGGCCGGCGCGGTGATCTCGGCGACGATCAAGCGTGGTCCTGCTCGCACCCTCGCGATGTCGGCGGCGCTCTCGATGGCGACCGGGCTCATCGTCGTGCGTTCGCAGCTGGCGCGCTATTTCAGTGAGCAACCTTCGTACGACGTGGACATGCGTCTTGCTTCACCGAAGGGCGCGCTGGAAATTCGCCGGTATCGCGGCGCGGTGATGGCGAAGACTTTCGTGCTCTCCAACTTGGAAGGGCACGGTTTGGATCGTCCGCTCGAAGAAGGCTTCAATCGTCTATTGGCTTATATTTCCGGTCAGAATGAGATGACCGAAAAATTCGCGATGACCGCGCCCGTGCTCGTCGAGCCGCGCGTCGGCGGTTCGATCATTTCGTTTTTTCTTCCAGCGTCGCGCTCACTCGCAGCATTTCCCAAACCGAACGACTCGCGCGTCGATATCGAATGGTCCAAATCGAAACGCGTCGCAGCGGTTCGTTATGGCGGCGCATTCGACGCAACGGCGCCCAGTATCGTCGGCGATCAGCTCGGAGACGCGCTGCGGTCGCACGCGATCGAGCCGATCGGTGAAACCATCTTCGCCGGTTACGACGCGCCGTACGTGCTTCCGTTTCTGCGGCGCAACGAAGCGTGGGTCGAGGTTTGACTTGACGAGATAGAAAATGTAGTAAACACTGTTCACATGCCAGCAGTCACCGAGAGCACGAAGTCGCAGCTCCTCACTCAGGCGCGCGATCTGTTTCTCGAGGTCGGGCTCGCCAAGTTCTCGCTTCGTGAGGTCGCGCGTCGCGCTGGAGTTTCGGCCCCAGCGGTCTATCGCCACTTCGCCGACAAAGAGGCGCTCTTCAGCGGCGTGTGCAACATGGCGCTCGAAATTTTTTATGCCTACCTCATCAAAGCGCTGGCTGGCAAAACGCCGCGCGCGCGTTTGGATATTTGCACGCAGCAATATTTGCGATTCGGTAGCGAGAACCCGCGTGACTATCGCCTTATTTTTATGGGTGATCGTGAGACGTTCCAAAAGCTTGCCGAGAAGAAAGTCATGGTCGAGGATCGCGGGCCCACGTTTCAATTTTTGATGGACCGCGTCCGTGAGTGCATGGACGCGAAGATCATGAAAGAAGCGGACGTAGAAGAAACGGCGGCAACGATCTGGGCGCATGTGCATGGTCTGGTGTCGCTTCGTTTGGCAGGACAGCTCGGCAATCTCACCGACGCGAAGTTCGCGAAGTTTTACGCGCAGTCGACCGACAAGCTCGTCGCCGGTCTCGCGCACTGAAGGCTTTTTTTGACCTGGAAGTTAACATTGTTCACATAGGGAGGCTTTCATGCAAACGATTCAGAAGCGGATGACCGGGAAAATGGAAGGCGACTTCGTGGTGTTCTTGATCGGCATGCGCGTGAATCGTTGGTGGCGCGTGATGCAATGGATTCGCGTCGCGCTCGCGATGCCGCCGATGGTGCAAGAGCTCGAAGCGAACCCGGAGCTCGGATTTCTTGGCGCAGAGACGTGGTTCGGTCGCACGACCTTGATGCTGAGCTATTGGCGCTCGATGGATCACTTGATGGCGTACGCGAAAAACCGCGAGGCCAAGCACATGCCCGCGTGGCGTTCGTTCAACAAGCTCGTCGGCACGAGCGGCGACGTCGGGATCTGGCACGAGACGTATCGCCTGCATCCGGGCGACTACGAAAATGTCTACGTGAACATGATGCCGTTCGGGCTCGGCAAAGTCGCGGAGCTTATCGAAGCGAGCGGAAAACGCGACAGCGCTGCGGGTCGCTTGTCGAGCGGATCTCGGGTAGCGCCCGTGAATCCCAAGACACAAGCTCCCGAAGGTCGTTTAGAACAGACCGCATGAGCGAAGCGGCAGAGAGAAAGATCACGACCGAACAGCGCGGGCATCTCCTTTTGATCGGTTTGAACAGACCGAAGAAGATGAACGCGTTCGACGTCGAGATGCTGAACCAGCTCGGCGAGGCGTTCGTGGAGCTCGAGAAAAATGACGAGCTGCGCGTCGGCGTTCTCTTCGCGCACGGCGAGCACTTCACGGCGGGTTTGGATCTCGCGGACGTCGGACCGGCCGTCGCGTCAGGGCAGGGGCTGGGCAACGCAGCGATTGATCCCCTGGGAATTCACGGTCCGTTGCGATCGAAGCCAACTGTGGCGGCAGTACACGGACGATGCCTTACAGTCGGGATCGAGCTGTGTCTCGCGCAAGACATCACGATCGCGGCGGTCGACACGAAGTTCGCTCAGATCGAAATCAAACGCGGAATTTTTCCATTCGGCGGCGCGACCATTCGTTGGGTGCAGCGATCCGGGTGGGGAAATGCGATGCGCTATTTGTTGACGGGCGACGAGCTCGACGCCGCGGAGGCGTATCGCATTGGCCTCGTCCAAGAGGTGTTGCCGCGCGGTGAAGAGCTCACGCGCGCGATTCAAATCGCAGAGACGATTGCAGCGCAAGCGCCCCTCGGAGTTCGCGCGACCATCGCGTCAGCACGCAAAGCCCTCATAGAAGAGGAGGCCGCGCGTGCACTTTTGCCGATCGTGACGAAGCTGATGGCCTCGGACGACGCACGCGAAGGCTTGATGAGCTTCATCGAGCGACGCGCCGGAAATTTCACCGGCAAATAGCGAGAGGAAAAATCATGAAGGCGATCTGGAAAGACCAAGTCATCGCGGAGAGCGACACGACCGAAACGGTCGAGGGCAACGCGTATTTCCCGGCAGCGTCGGTGAAGAAAGAATTTTTCAAAGCGAGCGACACGCACACCATCTGCCCGTGGAAGGGCACCGCCAGCTACTACGACGTCGTCGTCGGCAGCGACGTGAACAAGGATGCCGCGTGGTTTTATCCAGAGCCGAAAGACGCGACCGCGAACATCAAAGATCACGTCGCGTTTTGGCGAGGCGTGAAAGTCGAAGCCTGATCGAGCCCGCGATCGCGACGACCTGCCCCGATTCTGACCCTCCCACACAAAAAAACCGCGTCCGAATAATTTTTGCACGCCACCGTCGAACCCTGTTTGATACGCATGAAGGCGTAGCGCGCTTCAGGCACGTTTCCCCGTCGACGCGGAATCGTGTATCTTGTTGTAGCTGGAATTTTTTTCAGCAACTTTTTCTAACCCCGGGAGAATTCATGAAACTTCGTAAACTAGGCTTCATTCTTGGTTCAACAGCGGCGGTGGTTTTCGCCGTTGCTTGCTCGTCCTCGAGCGGCGACGACTCGTCAAACCCGACCGATTCTGGACCGGGGACTGACGCAACGACGGGAGGCGACTCAGCACCCCCGACCGACAGCGGCCCTGTTACCACATGCCCGACGACGCTCGTCGATGGCACCTATGACGTTACGAACACGGTGGTCGGAGACGCAGGCCCTGGCTGCCCGCCGCCGAATTCATCGTACACACTTCCGATCGACGCAGGCCCGCCGGTCGATGCCGGTCCGCCGGTAGATGCAGGTCCGAACCCCTGCACGGTCACGACGGACACCGCGAGCTGCACGACGACCACGACGTGCAACTTCGATTCTGCCGGTTACACGACGCACTCGGTCACCACACTCACCTATAGTGCGGACGGCACCGGCTCGACGGGGACCTCCACGAGCTCGACAAGTCAGGACTCGGACGGCGGAATTTTGTCGTCCTGCGACTACACG
>JBDTFL010000775.1:0-3684 GCA_039937955.1 Polyangiaceae bacterium
GAATCAACCGGACGCGGTAAAATAAGCCAAATCGTTCACATGAAGGCAGCTCGCTCAGGTTGGATCGGACGCGTCGTCGTTGCGAGCGCGCTCGTGCTCGCCTCGCGCGCCGCATTCGCCCAAGAGCCGCCAGCGGTCCAAACTTGGGGCGGCCACAACGGAACTACGTCCGACCGAGGGCAGGGGAGAGCGCCATCCGCGGCGACTTCTGGAACCGCAGGCTCTTCTACTGAAACGAATTCCGCGCCGCCCGACCTCGCGCCGCCGCCGTCGACTATCGGCACGCCCATTGCGACCGATCCCGTCACGTCGCCATCCGCTAGCGCGCCGTCCGCCGCGGCGCCTACCGAGTCGGAGGCCATCGTCCACGCGCCCGGGCACGTCGGTCTTCGTTACGCGCTGGAAGGCCTCGAGGTGCGCGGCAACACCACCACGCTCGCGCGCGTCGTGCTTCGTTACGTGCCGTTCCACTCCGGCGACACCATCGACGTCGACGACAAAGAGCTCACGCTCACGCGTTTTCGTCTGCTCGGAACCGGATTTTTTCGCGACGTGCAGCTCTCGCTTCGTCGAGGAACACGCCGCGGAAACGTCGTGCTCGTCATCAACGTCGTCGAGCGCAACACCATCGTCCTCAATGATTTGTGGCTCGGCCTCTCTTCGGACGCGGAGCCGAACGGCAGCACGCGTCCGCTCACCGCATACGGCGGCATCGACGTCTCGGAGACGAATTTGGCGGGCACCGGCATCACGCTCGGCGGCGCAGTCGCGCTCGCGGATCGTCAGCTCGGTTTGCGCACGCGCTTCTTGGATCCGCAGTTTTTAGGCTCGAAATGGCAGCTCGAGGCGCAGCTGCTCTACAACCACGCGCGGGATTTTTTCGGAAATCAAGACGTGCTGGTCGACGATCCGACGCAGCAAGTGACGCAAGATTATGCGGTGGTCACGTACGACCGCTTCGGCGGAATGCTCGGGATAGGACACGACCTCGGCGTCAGCACCCAGCTGTTCCTCGACTACCGTCTCGAAAAAATAGATGCGCAAGTTCCGCTCGCCGCGAGTCATCGTCGCGGCCTCGACGTCGAGCCGATCGATTTCTTCATCAACCCTGGCAGCTCGGTGCTCTCCACGGTGCGCGGCACCCTGCTCTATGACACGCGCGACGATCCGTTTTTGCCGACGCGCGGCGTGCAGCTTTCACTTTTCGCAGACGCGTCGCTCACGCCGCTCGGCAGCGATTATCCGTATACGAAGCTGCAGCTGCACGTTTCGAATTGGACCGAGCTGCCGTGGGGACACATCCTCAAGCTCGAAGGTTTCGGCGGCGCGATCTTCGGCAACGCGCCGATGTTCGAGAAATTCTACATCGGTGATCTCTCGGATTTGTTGCCGGATCGCGTGCTCGATCTCACGTTCGATCGCCGGGCGGCTCCGAATTTTCTCGGCACCGACATCGTCGAGATTCGTTACGGCGATTACGCGGCGAAGGTCAACGTCGAGTACCGCATTCCGCTCTATCGCGGACACCGCACCATCTACGGCGCGGATTTCTTCGCGTCGGGCGGCCTGTACGGCGTCGCCGACGAACGCGATCTCCTCGACCACGCGCGCGGCTACTCCGGCTTCTCCACCGTTCCGATCGACCTCACGTTCAACACCGGGCTTCGCGTCGAAACATCCGCCGGCGGATTCGTCTTCGGCATCTCCAATTTCTTGGGCTTCTTGCCCTTGCGCAGCAACGCGAGGCCGCAATGAAGCGCTTCGCAAAAATCAAGATCGCGCTAACGGTGCTTATTTTAGGCTCGATCTTCGCGCGGCCCGCGTTCGCGCAAGATCCACCGACGCCCGTAGCGCCCGAGGCGCTGCCGAAACGCCAAGCGAATTTCGCGTGGGACAAAACTCTTTTGCGCGCGAGCTTTTCGTATCGCGACGCGCTCACGGCATCGCTCATCGGCAAGCTCTCCAACGGTTTACCCACCGTCATCGCGATGCGCGCCGCTGTGATCGAGGACGGCAAAACGACGCCCGTAGCCGCCGCGGTTCGCAGCTGCCGCGTCGTTTATGATTTGTGGGACGAGGTGTATCGCATTCGCGTGACGAGCTCGGGCGGCGAACGCGATCTCGCCGTCATCAACATCGAAGGTGTGATGCGCCAGTGCACCGAAGCACGCGACATGGTGGTCGTCGACAAGTCGCTCTTGAAGACCGGCACCGCGTACTTTCTCGGCGTCATCGTCGACGTGAATCCGGTGAGCACCGAGATGCTCGAGCAGATGCGCCATTGGGTTTCGCGCCCAACCGGATCCACCGGCATCGGACCGAGCGACGCATTATTCGGCTCTTTTGTCGGACTTTTCGTGCGTTCGATCGGAAGCGCGGACAACACGGTGCGCTTCCGCACGCAGTCCGTAACGCCGTGAGCTGGACGCCGTTTACTTCGCGCGCGTAGTGACGATGGGCGGCGCCGACGAGATCCATTGGAAGTTGTCGACCAGCGCGCTCGAGTCGAGATACGCGTCGCCGTTGTCCCAAATCATGAGCTCCAACGTGAACGTTTCGCCGGGCGAGATCGGCACTGTCGTCGTGAGCCAACCCGTAGACGCCCCGCGCGAGGACACGGTGGATTTTTTGCACGCCGTCGGTGCGGTCACGCCATAGCCGGTTCCAGAAAGCTCCGCGGTGCCGGCCTCGCAATGCGAATTGAACACGCCCGCGTCGAGTGGAACCTCACCGCCGGCGCAACCGACTCCGGCGTCGATCGTGCAATGATCGATGAATGGAATGTTGACGGTGATCGGCTGATTTTTCGCGTCGAACGCGACGTTGTCACCGTGCACGGTCGTCGAATTCACGTACGCGATGAACGAGTCGTTGAATTGCGTGCACACGTAATCGGGCCAATCGCTCGCGTAGAAATCGTAGTCGAACTGAAAGCCGTGCGCGTCGGCGGGCGCCTTCAACGTGAGCTTCACGTCGATCATGTCGTTCGCGTCGCCGTTGGTCGGGCAACCTTCCGACGCTTTCGGAAAACCAGGAGGTGCGTGCCCGGTCGGATAGTCGACGCCGTCGAGCGCTGGTCCGCCCATGAACGTTTGCTCGCCGCCATCCGTGCCGTCGAACTCGCGTGCGTAACCGGTGCTGAGCAACCCGAGCAGATTTCCTTCGCGCGGTTTGATCACGTCTCCGAATTTCGGGAGCAAGCCGGCTTGCACCGTGAGGCCGCTCGGGATCACGTACGTCGCAGCGTCGAAGTGCGCGTCGGCTGCGGCGTCGAGCTGGTCGAATCCCTTGGAAAAAAAGGCAGAAACAAGCCCAAATCCATCCGTCGTCGCGTTCGAGCAAATGCCGATCGTCTTCGCGAACGACACGGCGTCGCTCATCACCGCGAGGCCGTTGTCGCAAGGTGGAGTCTTGTCGACCTGACCATCTGCGACGCTCGCGTCTGCGCTGCTGCCGTCGCGCCCGAGAAGTGTGCCGTCTGCACTGCCGTCGACGTTCACGATGCTCGAGTCATCGCCGCTGCTGCTCGAGCCGCACGCGACGACGACCGCGACGATCGGCGATGCTGCGATCACGACGAAGGCGAGGGGACGAAGGACTGGCTTGTTCACGCGCGGAGCTTACGTCGAATTTCAGTCTTCGATGTCGACGACCGTGCCGTCCGGAACCATCGCTGCGACTTTT
>JBDTFL010000776.1:0-4835 GCA_039937955.1 Polyangiaceae bacterium
GCAAAATCACGAACGCCCGAAGAAATGGCTCGAAACGCGCGTGAGGCGTGAGCAGCGCCACCACCTTCCAGTAGTAGCTGGCGTGGTACGCGAACGTGCCCTTCAGCGGGTCGTTCGGAAACAGCGCGGGGTTGTGCGCGTGCTCGAGGAGCGGAATCTCCATCGAGTGATTGGCGCCGTAGATCGCCATACAGCCCAAATTCACGACCGAGAACAGCAGGTACACGCCGACCGCGACGTGAAGCGCGCGATCGCGGCGAAACGACGCGAATGCAGAGACGTCGGTCGCGGTCGCCACGAGATCGGAGATACCTGGGCGATCTGAAATTGCCAACGCGGACTTTTACGCGCAAGCTTCGCGCATGCGCGTCACCGATCTCTTCGTTACTGCGTTTGCGGCCGGCATCGTGTCACTCGCGGCCTGCTCGTCGAGCTCGGGCGGCGCAACCGGCGGCGCTTGCTCGTCGAACGGCAACACGTGCGTGAACGATACCGATTGTTGCACCGGCAACTGCCAGCTCAATGGCGACGTGGCGTCGTGTGAGGACAAATCCGCGCAGGCGAACGCGGTGTGCTCGACCGAAAACGGCCCGTGCACCGAGAACCGCCACTGTTGCAGCGGGCTTTGCAAGGACAACGCATGCATCGGAACGGCTACCGGCGATCCGCAATGCTCGGACACCGGCTCCACATGCACGTCGAGCGAGGGCTGTTGCTCCTTCTATTGCTTGGCGGTGAACAGCTCGACATCGGTGTGTGCACCACCACCCGCCACGGGCGGCGGAGACGGCGGGGCCTGTGGAAATGAAGGCGCAACGTGCACAGCCGGCGGCGATTGCTGTTCCGGTTTTTGCCTCACCTACAACAACGACAACGTCTGCTCCGGCGGAACCAGCACCGGCGGCGGTGGCACGACCAACTGCGGCGCATCGGGCGCAACCTGCCGTACCGGAAATGACTGCTGCTCGAGTCAATGCCAATCGGCGACTTCGGGCGCAAGCGTTTGTAGATAAAGCCGAAGGCAAAGCCTGGACGAATCGCCAAGGTTCGTGAGATCGTAAGGCAAGTCACTCGTGCCCTCCGACAGACGCCAAGAATTTACGCTCGACTCGGTCCGCACGGATGGTTGGTTCGAGCGCATCGGCGAGGGCATCGGCAGCTTTCAAGCGCTCTGCGAAATCGTCGGCGAGCGCTTCTTCGCATTTTCGATCATCGTCGGCGCACGCATAACGGCGCTCACCGTCGATCGTCGCAGCCCCGATCAAACGCTCGTCGATTTCGTCGTCGGAGCAGGGGAGTCGGACGGCGACCTCGAGCCGCAACGACTCACGCTCGCCGATTTTCGCAGGCGCCTCGTTGGAGCCTTGCTCGTCGAAGATGATCGCGACGTCAAAGCGCCCACGCGCGAGACCGACACCGAAGCGATCCAGCTTTATATTGGCGTCAGGTTTTTACTTCTCGCGCCGCTCTACGGCTATTCGCTGCGCGTTCTCAGCGTCGTCAAAGGCGCAGGAAAAGAAGGCTCGGAGCTCGAGGTCTCGCACGACGGCCACGATGAGATGTTCGAGCTCGACGCATTTCGCGGGCGCATTCGCATGCTCGTTCGCGAAGAGCTCGATCGCATCGCGACCGGCGCCCGCAGCGCGATCGATCTGTCGCGCGTCGCCGAAGCCGAGGCCGCCGCGCTTCGTCAAGAATGGACGCGCGTCATCGGCCTGCTCGGCGCATGGCCCGCACCACTGGCGATTTTTTTGCGAACGCCGGAAGGCCAGATGCTCGCGCCCGACGCACGCGCGCTCATTTCGAAAGGCCTCGGTCTTTTGGGATCGGCCTGCGTGCATCTCGGCGAGGTCGAGCAAGCCGAAGAAGTTTTCCGAATCGGAATTCAGTATGCGCAAGAAGGCGTCGCCGCGGCGGATCTTTTCCGACGACTCGGTGAAGCGCTGCTCGTGAATCATCGTCATGGTGAAGCGATCGGACCGCTACGTCGCGCGATCGCGTTCGGCGGACCCCCCGCCGAGGTCATGCCGCTGCTCGGTCGCGCACTTTTGGAGCGCGGTCGCTTCGTCGCTGCTTATGCTTGTTTTCGCGATGCAATCGCGGCGGGCGTCGGCGAGCGCGATCTCAACGACGAGATGCGCCGCATCGAAACGGCGCTCGGCCCCGCGCTCACGGCGTGGAAGGCCACTCAGATTTCGAGCTGAAAAAAAGTGGTAAGATAATCCCGATGCATCGTCGGGCACGCTCACGTCACGCGTGGATCGTCGCCGCCTTTTCTCTCGTCGCATCTGCCGCCGGATGCCGCGCGATTTTGGGTGTGCATGATTACTCGGACGACGGTGATCTCGCAGGCGCCGACGCCGGCAACGTTTTGGAATCCGGCGAAACGGACTCACCACTTTCCGGCGATGCGACTCAGCAGACCGATGGCGGACCTTGCATGTCGGATCCGGCGGACGGCGGCTATCTCACGAATGCGACGCAGGTCGTCACGGGGCTCGGATTTTCGTGCGCGCTTCTCGTTGACGGCGATGTCGCGTGCTGGGGTGACAACACGCGACGGCAGCTCGGCGCGTTCGCGAAAGTGTCGACATCCGCAGCGCCGAAATTGGTTGCTGACGTGCACGACATCAAGAAGCTCGCCGCCGGCGACGCTCATGTTTGCGCGCTTTCGACGACGGGCGCGGTCACCTGTTGGGGTGACAACGCTTCGTTCCAACTCGGACAACTCGATCCTTCGCCTGCCGGACCGACGAGTGTTACCGCGGTCAGCTCGGTAAGCGACATCGCGACTGGTGCCGCTCACACCTGCGTGATTCAAGCTGGATACGGACTGCCGCGATGCTGGGGAGCGAACGACGTACTCGAGCTCGGTCATGACAGCGGCACGGGGCCCACTCCCGTATCAGTGACACCATCGATTACGCCCCCGACGGCAACGACGATTGCAGCTGGAGAGCAACACGCGTGCACCTTGGGCACGGGCGGAGTCGCATGTTGGGGTGCCGACGACCGAGGCCAGCTCGGCAACAACGTGACGCAGGCCGCGGTGCGGTACACGCTCGCGTTTGCCGGAACGCCGACGGTTACCGGCGTGCGCGCAGGGGGACGAGACACGTGCGTGGTCACGACTGGCGGACTCTATTGCGCGGGAACGAACAGCAACGGTCAGCTCGGCGGCGCAACGCCTGAGAATCCGGGATACACTGCTACGCCGGTGCCGCTCGACACGCTCGATGCAGCCATCGACATCGCGCTCAGCGGCGCGCACTCCTGCGTGTGGAATGCCGACCACCAACTCTATTGCGTGGGCGACAATCTGCGCGGTGAGCTCGGAAACGGTCTGCTCAACGTCGATGCATCGGTCATCGCCACGGCGGTGACGGGCGTCGATGGCGGCGCGTGGTTCGGACCCGTCATCAGCGTCGCTGTCGCTGCGGACTACGGAGGGCTCGCGAGCGATAGGCTCCAGCCCGACGCAGCCGCCTACCCCCGACACTCATGCGCCGTCTTACAGGGAAAATGCGGCGGAATGGCCGGCGCCGTTTATTGCTGGGGATCGAACGAAGCCGGTGAGGTCGGCAACGGCACGTTGAAGGGGCCGGTCTTGACGCCGCAGGCAGTAGTTGGTGTCACGAACTAAATGGCGATCGAATGACCGAGCGCGATTCCAACCAAAAGATGATCGGGCGCTACGCGCTCTATGCGCCGATCGCATCGGGTGGAATGGCGACGGTGCACTTCGGTCGTTTGCATGCGGCCGGCGGATTTTCTCGAACGGTGGCGATCAAGCGCCTGCACAGTCAGTACGCAAGCCAACCGGAGTTCGTCGATCGCTTTCTCGACGAGGCACGTATCGCGGCCCGCATTCGTCATCCCAACGTGATCCCCACGCTCGATGTCGTGTCACGAGGCGGCGAAGTTTTTTTGGTGATGGAGTATGCGCACGGCGAATCGCTCTCGAAATTGATCGGGCGCGCGCGCGAGCTCGGGCAACCGGTTCCGCTGCGGATCGCCAGCGCAATCATGACGAGCGTGCTCCACGGTTTGCACGACGCGCACGAAGCACGCAGCGAAACGGGCCAGCCGCTGCGCATCGTTCATCGCGATGTGTCGCCGCAAAATGTCGTGGTCGGCAGCGACGGTGTCACGCGCATCTTGGATTTTGGAATTGCGAAAGCTGTCGATCGCGCACAAACCACGCGAGATGGTGCCATTCGCGGAAAGGTCGCGTACATGGCGCCGGAGCAGCTGCTCGATGCAGGCGTCGACCGACTGACCGACATTTATGCTGCCGCGGTGGTATTTTGGGAGCTGCTAACGGGCGAGCGCATCTTCGGCGATGCAGAGCTCGTCGCCATCGCATCGCGAATCATGAACGGCGAACCGTCGCCGCCTCCGAGCACGCGTCGGGCCGAGATTCCAGCCGATCTCGATGCGCTCATCATGAAGGGACTTTCACACGACGTCGCCGACCGTCCACAATCTGCGCTCGCGATGGCGACGGAAATCGAACGCATCGTCGAGCCCGCGTCGGCATCACGCGTCGCAGAGTGGGTGCAGTCGCTCGCCGCGGACGCATTGAAAAAACGCGCGAGGATCGTCGCGGAGATCGAGAGCGGAATCGTCGCTGCCGAAGATTTCGGCGAGGGCGGACAAGAGAGCGAGGTCATGCTTTTGAGCGACGGCGCGATCATCGACTCGTTCACCGCGCCGAGCATTCCGGTGGTCACCGCGCTCGACGGACCCCCACGATCCAAACGCGCGCCGCCTCCGCTGCCGGCTTCGCGTAGTTCACGAACCAGCCGTATTTTAGGCATTTCGTTGTTGTTTGC
>JBDTFL010000777.1:0-7598 GCA_039937955.1 Polyangiaceae bacterium
TGCAAGGGCTGCAAAACACGATTCCCGTGACGCTCGACGAGATCGCGTATCACGCACGCGCGGTGGCTCGCGGCCTGACGCATGCGCACTTGATCGGCGACATGCCGTTCATGAGCTACCAAGTGTCGGCGGCGCAGGCGGTCGAGAGCGCAGGCAAGCTCATGAAAGAGGGCATGGTCGAGAGCGTGAAGCTCGAAGGCGGAGAAGAATTCGCCGAGCACGTGCGACGCATCGTTCGTGCAGGAATTCCGGTGGTTGGTCACGTCGGGCTTACCCCGCAAAGCGTGCATCAATTCGGCGGATTCAAAGTTCAAGGACGCGGAGACGGCGCGGAGAAAATCATCGCCGACGCACACGCGATCGAAGAAGCGGGCGCGTTCATGATCGTCCTCGAAGCAATTCCGCCGGATGTCGCCGCACAAATTACTGCCGAGCTCAGCATCCCGACCATCGGAATCGGCGCCGGCGTCGACTGCGACGGTCAGGTTTTGGTATGCACCGATTTGCTCGGAATGATCCCGGGCAGCGCATCAGGTTTCAAGGCGCCCAAGTTCGCAAAACGGTTTGCAGAGGTCGGCGACATCGCGGTCGCCGCATTTCAGAAATACATCGAAGAGGTGCAATCCGGCGCATTTCCCGCGGCGGAGCACACCTACAAACCGAACGGCGTGCGTGCCGTTCCTGCAGCCGCAGAGAGCGGCGAGCGCGTCACCACAGATTTCGACACCCCGCTAGCGCTCGATTTATGGAATTGATCGGAAGCCGCGCGCCGCTACGCGCAGGCGTCTAAAAGCCGAGCTACGCGCAGGCGTCTAGGGTTACCGAGTCAAGTTGATGTCGCCGCCGTGCGTCGCGGTGGGCGGCGTTGTCGGTGTTCTTCCGGTGTGCGGCGGCGTCGCGGTTTTTGTCGCCGTCGCTGACGTCGTGGTTGCGACCTGCTCGAGCAGAAGCTCGCGCGGGCCGTGCTCGATGGCCGTCGCGCGTGCGGTTCCACCCGAGTCGAGCGTCGCTTCGATCGTGATCGCGCCGGCCCACGGCATCACCGAAACGGTCGCGCGTTTTCCGGCGATGTCGATGTGATGCGCGCCCGGCGCTTGAACGCTCACGATGGGTTTTTCGGCGAGCAAGACGAGATCGATGTCGGCCGTTTGCATCATCGGGTTTTGCGACGCCGCAGCCGATCCGGCTTGCGCGACAGCCGCCACCTGAGTGTTACGTGCATGGATGAATAGGCCTAAAAATGCCGCCGCTGCGATTCCTGCGACCGCGAACAAGACGGCGAGCCACGTCGGAAATGCGGCGCGCTCGCGAGGCGTCGTGGGCAGCGACGCGCCATGTGTCATTGCGTCGGCGACGAGATTTCGACCGCTTGGATCCGGCGGCGGTGTGAGTGAATTGGCGTTCGCGTTGTTCGCGCGAACCGTTCCGCCGAGCGTAGGAACGAGCGGCTCGAGCTCCGACATCAACGTGCGGAGCGACTGGCGTTGTTTCTCGAGCGCACGTCCGCAGAAGAAATCGACCTCTTCGATCACGTCGCGCCGTGATCCGATCGGCGCGGCGCGCTCGAGCGCTTCCAAAAAATCTGCGGCGGTTGCAAAGCGCTTGTCCTTGTCGCGTTCGAGCGCCATGGCGACGACGGCGTCGAGCGCTGGCGAGACGTCATGCGCGATCGTCGAGGGCGGAGGAATGGGCATCTCGAGGATTTTTTGGATGATCTCGAACTGCGAATCTGCATGAAAAAGCCGTTCACCGACGAGTGCTTCATACAGCACGACGCCCGCTGCAAACACGTCGGTTCGGCGATCGATCGCTTTTCCGGTCGCCTGTTCGGGCGACATGTACGCGTACTTTCCTTTGAGGCTGCCGGTCACCGTGTGCGTCGCGCGTTGCGAGGCCTTCGCGATTCCAAAATCGATGAGGCGCGCCATGCCGTCCGCGCCCACCAAAATATTTTGCGGCGAGACGTCGCGATGCACGAGCTCGAGCTTTGCGCCGCGCATGTCGACCGCTTCATGTGCGGCATGAAGGCCAGCCAGTGTGTCCGCCAAAACGCGCGTCACGACCGGCGGCGAAAGACGTTTCAGAAGTCCCTTCGGGCTCGGCGATTCCGTGCGGCTCGAGACGAAACGAAGGCGCGCAAGTGTGATCGCGTCGACGTAGTCCATAGCCAAAAACAGCTCGCCGTTGTCCTCCACGACGTTCGTGACCGGGACGACGTTCGGATGGTGAATCTTCGAAGCGAGCCGCGACTCGTCCAAAAACATCGTCGTGAATTCTTCGTCGCGGAGCAGGTGCCGGTGCACGCGTTTGATGACGACCAGCCGCTCGAAGCCGGCCGCGCCGATCTGACGCGCGACGTAAACGGTGGCCATCCCGCCAGCCGCGAGCTCTTGCAAGAGCTCGTAGTTGCCTAGCCGCAGACGCTCAGTCGGTTCGTTCACAAATACCCATTCTTATCTGACCGCGTTTCGCAGCAACACGCAAGGTGACGAGGTGTGTTTGGGCGACTGCTTGTCGTGTGTTTGCAGGCGATTTTGCTCTTCTTCGTGGTTCCTCAGGTGAGGTCGGCGGCGTCGGAGGATGAATACGAAGCCAAGCACTTGAAGGTTGCACACGAAGGAGCAGATGAGGCAAAAGAGGTCGGAAATGCGGATCCTTTGGAGTGTGCTGCTCATGGTCATGATGACCTTTGCAGCGCGTCCAGCCTTCGCGGACGATCTCGCGGACGAAGCGGAGCTGCAGTTTCAGCTCGGCGCGGATCGCTACAAAGCCGGCGATTTTCGCGGCGCGCTCGAGCATTTTCTCGCGTCGAACCGGCTCGTTCCAAACCGCAACGTCGTCTTCAATATCGCGCGCGCGTACGAAAATTTGCACGAGATGCCGAACGCGCATCGCTATTACACGACTGCGCTCGACCAAGAGAGCAACCCCGCGGCGAAGAAAAAAATCGCCGAGGCGCTACAGCGGATTTCATCACAGGTCGCGGTCATCAAGATCGAAACGAACCCGCCGAACGCGACTGTTTATATCGACCGAAAAGATCTCGGACCACGCGGTGAGTCTCCGCGCGCGCTCGGGCTCGCGGCGGGTAGCTATCGCATCGTCGTTGCGAAAGAGGGTTACGAGGACGCGAGCGCAGGCCCGCTCAAGGTGCGCGCCGGAACGACGACGCCGGTGCTCTTGTCGCTCCGCGCGATCGTCAGCTCGGTGCGTATTCAGGGAGAGGCCGGCGCGGTCGCACATATCGATCGCGAGGATGCGGCGCTCGCGTGCACGCTTCCGTGTACTCTACAAATACCGCCGGGTCGACATACAATCTATGCACAAAAAGTAGGGTTTCAGTCGCTGGAGTCTGCGGTCGACGTCGTGCGTGATCGTCCGCAGACCGTGTCGCTGCATATGATTCCGGTCACCGGAAATCTCGTGGTGAGCGCAGACGTTCGCGATGCGCTCGTGTCGGTCGACGGCAAAGCAACGGGATTCACGCCGGTGGTTTTGACGGCGCCGGTTGGCGTTCATCGGGTTCAAATCTCGCAAGAAGGATTTCGCAGCTTCGAGCAAACGGTCGTCGTCGGAAAAAATCAGCAGACGCGCGTCGACGCGCAACTCTTGCAAGTCGAAGAGGTCAACGCCGCATCACGCTCCACCGAATCCGTCGACGACGCACCGAGCTCTGTCTCGATCATCTCGCGCGAAGAGATCCGCGCGATGGCGTATCCGACGATCGCCGAAGCCATTCGCGGGGTGCGCGGCGTCTACTTGAGCCAAGACTATGCATACGAAAACGCTGGTTTTCGCGGGTTTTCGCGGCCTGGTGACTACGGCAATCGCGTTCTCGTGTTGATCGATGGTCAACCCACCAACGACGACTACGTCGGATCTTCGTACATCGGCTACGACGCGCGCGTCGACATCGACGACGTCGAGCGCATCGAAGTGATCCGCGGTCCGGGATCTGTCCTCTACGGCACCGGCGCATTCTTCGGCGTCATCCACTTGGTCACGCGCGGTCGCACTGCGCCGACGCACGTCGAAGCCGCAGCATCCACCGCCGACGCCAACATCACGCGTGGTCGCGCCACCGCTCAAGTTCGCATTGGACCCGAAGCCGGCTTTTGGGCGTCGGTCGCCGCGGCGCATGGAGTTGGCAACGACTATTTTTTTCCCGAGCATGCGAACGACGCATACGGCGGAAACGCACGTAGCTTGGACGGCTTCAACGCCGCCACCACGAACGGCCGCGTCTGGTACAAAGACCTCACTGCGCAGTGGTTTTTGACGTCGCGCAAAAAGACGTTGCCCGACGGCGGAGTTGGAACGGCGTTCGGAGATCCGCGTGATCACTTCGCCGACACACGCGGATTTTTGGAGGTGCGCTACGAGCCGCGCGTGTCTGCGCAACTGCAGAGCATGTCGCGCGCGCACATCAATTTGTACGACTTCGACAGCTTGCTCGTGAACGACTACTACGCAGGCAACGACGGCTCGCTTCGCGGCGGCGTCGACACCGAAGCGTTCCGTGGAATTTGGGGCGGGCTCGAGCAACGATTCGTTTATTCGCCCGTGCGCTCGGTGAAGATCACGATCGGCGGCGAGCTGCAGCGCCACTTCGAAGCGCAACAAACCGGCAACGACGAAGCGCGCGTTTTGATCAATCGCGACGATCCGTACACCACGGGCGCAGGATATTTGATCGGCGACGTTACCCCCGAAAAACACGTCAAATTCTCGCTCGGTTCTCGCTACGACTACAACTCCACGAGCGAAGGCGCGTTCGATCCACGTGCGGCGATCATCGTGAAGCCCGCCGACCGTTGGAACGTGAAAGTGATGGCGGGCCGCGCGTTTCGTGCGCCCAGCGTGTACGAGCTTTTCTATTCGACCGACTCGCAGATCCCCGCGCCCTCGCTGCGGCCCGAGCACATCTCGTCGGGCGAGGTGGAGGTGTCGCATCGCTTCAACACGACGGTCACCGGAACAGTTGCAGGATACACCAATTACGTCACCGACCTCGTCGTGCTGCGTGGAAGTGGCACGCCCGGCGATCCGAATTTTTATGCGAACTCGAGCTCGCCCATTTTGACCATCGGCGGTGAAGCTGAGGTTCGTCGCGAATGGCGCCAAGGTTGGATGGTCGCCGCGCAGTATTCGTATCAGCACTCGCGTTACTTGAACGACGGCGGCACACTCCGAAATGTGCCCAATTCACCGGAGCATTTGGCTGGTTTCAAAGGCGCGGTGCCCATCGTCGGCCGCTCGCTCGTGATGATGAGCCGCGTGTCGTTCGATGGTCCGCGCTGGGATCGCTACGACCAAGTCACCGACCCGCCGCAGCTGCAGACCGACCCGTCGGTGATTTGGGATTTGGTTTTTTCGGGAGAAGCGGAAAAGCTCGGCGTGCGTTATTCGCTCGGCGTGTACAACATCACGAACTGGAAAGCGGCCGTTCCGATTAGCGCGGAGTTCGTCGAGCGCACAGCGCAGCAGAATGGACGCACAGTTTTGGCGACGACCTCGATCAGCTTCTGATTGGCTGCGTTTTGATGCGACATCTAGATGTCGCTTTCGACAGCTATGAGTGGATGCCGCCGGGGATTTTGTCGCGCCCGGCCTTCACGCGATCGTTCCACGTTTCTTCGCCGGCTGATGGGAGCTCTTCCATCGTGATGCAACCGTCCACCGGGCACACGAGCTGACAAAGGTTGCATCCTACACATTCCGGCTCGTCGACCCACGGGACGCGATCGCCGGCAATTTTACCGATGATTTGCGGTTTCGGCGCTTTGGCGATTTCGTCCGGATGATGCGCTTGCGGCGGACGCGGCATGTCGCTCGTGCCGGTGAAAATGCATTGATGCGCGCCGTCTTGGCAAGCCGCGACGCAGAGCTGACAGCCGATGCATTTGTCCGAATCGATCTTGGCGACGACTTGGTATTTGAGATCGAGATCGCCCCATTCTTGGTACGCGCCGATCGCTTGACCGCGCAGCTCGTTCACCGACTTCATTCCGGCTTCGTCCAAATAGTTGGAGAGCCCTTCGATCATGTCCTCGACAACGCGGAATCCGTAATGCATGACCGCGGTGCACACTTGAACGCTCGTGCAACCGAGTGCGATGAACTCGGCAGCGTCGCGCCAATTTGAGATGCCCCCAATTCCAGAAATGGGAATTTTGATTCCAGGATCACGCGCGAGCGCCGCGACCATGTGGAGCGCGATCGGTTTCACGGCAGGGCCGCAATAACCGCCATTCGAGCTGTTTTTCCCGACGCGCGGGATGGGCACCATGCGGTCGAGGTCGATGCCGATGATGCTCTTGATGGTGTTGATGAGCGAGATGCCGTCGCCGCCACCTGCGACTGCTGCGAGACCCGGCTCCAAGATGTCGCCGGTGTTCGGCGTGAGCTTCACGAGCACGGGAGTCTTCGCGAACTCTTTCGTCCAGCTCGTGATCTCGGCGAGGAGCTTCGGCTCTTGTCCGACCGACGATCCCATTCCGCGTTCGCACATGCCGTGCGGACATCCGAAGTTCAATTCGAGGCCGTCGGCACCGGCGTCCTCGACTTTTTTGATCAAAACTTTCCAATCATTTTTCGTCTCGGTCATGAGCGACGCGATGACCGCGTGTTTCGGAAATCGTTTTTTGACCTCGCTGATCTCCTTTAAATTAGCGGCCAACGTGCGATCGGTGATGAGCTCGATGTTGTTGAGCCCCATCATCTTCGCGTTCGAATAATCGACAGCGCCGAAGCGCGACGACACGTTCACGATCGGATCGCCGAGCGTCTTCCAAACGGCGCCGCCCCATCCGGCGTCGAACGCGCGCATGACTTGATCACCGGAGTTCGCCGGCGGTGCAGACGCGAGCCAAAACGGGTTCGGGCTTTTGATTCCGCAAAAATCGATGCTGAGATCGGCCATGTTATTTCTCCCCGGCTTGAGACCAAATCGCCAGCAGATGACGTGCCGTGTCGCGTCCGTTTGCGACGGCGTTGACGACTTCTTTGCCGCCGTTGATGCAATCGCCGCCGGCGAACACTTTCGGATTTCCGGTCGCGCCGTTCTTCGAATCCGCGACGACGCAACCGCGTGAATCGAGCTGAACCCCCGGGAATTCAGCGGCGATTTCGCGCAGCTTGCCTTGACCGATGGCGAGCGCGGCGATGTCGCAGGGGATTTCTTCTTCGCTTCCGGCGACGACCTTTCCGTTCTCGGTTTTCGCGACGCGCAGGCCGAGCAACTTTCCGTGCGAGTCGTGGACGAACGAAACCGGCTGACGATTTTCGATGATGCGAACGCCTTCTTTGAGCGCGCCGTTCATCTCGTGCAGATAGCCGCTCATTTCTTTGCGCGTGCGGCGATACACCATCGCGACGTCTTGCGCGCCGAGCAGCGCACATTCGCGCGCGACGTCGATCGCCGTATTGCCGCCGCCGATCACCAGCACGCGTCCCAAACCTTCGGCGAGCTCGAAATTGTTGGCGGCGTCGAGCTTCATCTTCTCGATCCACGCGGTGGCCAACACCACGCCTTGGCCGTCTTCACCCGGGATATTCAGCTTCGAATCGTCGCCGAGCCCCACGCCGATGTACACCGC
>JBDTFL010000778.1:0-8058 GCA_039937955.1 Polyangiaceae bacterium
GATTCATTGCCGCCGACGCACCCGATGAACGATCCGAAGATTTTCACGAGCCTCGAGATCGTGCTCACACGCGAAGGGCAGATCGTGAAAATGGGCGTCGTCAAAACCAGCGGAATTACCGCGTTCGACATCGCCGCGCTCGACTCCGTGCAGCGTGCATCTCCGTTCGGTCCGGCACCAGGCGCGATCATCTCGCCGGACGGCAACGTGTACTTGCATTGGGAGTTCCACCGCGACGAGATGTACGCTTGCTCCACGATGAACGCGCGGCCGATCATGTTGAAGACTGCGCCGAACGGCCCGACACCCGCACCGAATTTGCCGATCCCGCCGGTCACGCCGAATCCTTCGCAAGAGCGCGGGATGCCCACCGTAAACGTGCAAGATACACGTGAAGGAAATCTGATTTCTCCGGTCTCGGCGGACTCTCGTGGCTGAAACGACACCTGTAGAAGTCGCAACGACAAAACAAAAGCCGAGCGACGCGCAGGCGTCCAGACCCGAGCCGCCTTCTGAATCTGCGCTCCCGTGGCTTTCGCAGCTGACTGCGGCGCTCGCGATCGTAGCTGCCGCCATCGGTCGCATCATTGCGCCCGGCCTTCGCGGAAGCGCGGCGCAACACACCGTCGACGCCGCGGAGAGCATCGGAAATTTCACGGCGTACGCGCTCGTCGTCTTTCTGCTTTTTTTGCTCGCGCGTGCCGGCTGGGATTTGGCATTTCGTAATCGCCCGTCGGTGCCGGTTCGTGTCGCGGTGATCTCAGGGACCATCTCGGTCGCGCTTCTTCTGCTCATCGCGATGTTCAAAAATCAAAGCGTTCCGGTTCCCACCCCCGCGCTCATTTCACTCACGCTCATCGCGAGCGGCGTCACGCTCATCGGCGGCTTCGGAACGATTCGTCCACCGCACACGCGCGCGGTTGCCTTCGTGCTTTGCGCGTTCGGGTTGGCATCGCTCGTTCGTTTGATCGCGTGGCAGCTTGCGGCGGTTGCGGGGCATCACGCGAGCCCGATGCTCTACACATGGGGTCGCGGCGTCAGCACCATCGGAGTTTTGCTGGAAGGGATCGGCCAGGTTTTAGCGGTGATTTGGCTCACCACACGCACGCGCGTGAGCGGACAAATTCTCGCGGGCGTCGCGGTCGTCGTCGCAATGGTCGTCACGTGGGGAGTGAGCGAAGGCGGGCATCCGGGAGCCGCGGCCTGGCAAGCGGTGCTGCACACGTCGTTGTCGGACGTACGCGGAACGCCGCCGCCATTTGGTCTGAGCGCGGTGCCCACATTTCTGGTGACGACGTCGATCTTGTTCGCCGCCATCGCGGTGATTCGGCCAGGTCCCGCGCCCGCGATTACGAGCGCGCTCGCATTATTTTTGATCGGTCGCGGCGCATTCGACGTTCCCCTTCGTGCGCTTTCGGCGTGTGTCGGTGCGACATGGCTTTTGGTGGCGTCGGTCGACGAACGAACGATGTGGCGCGCACTTGCTGCACGTCGCGACTCGCTCACCGGCCTCAAAAAAATCGAAGTCGAAAACGATCTCGCGCCGGACTCTTCTTCTCACGGAGCGAAAATCGCGCCGTCGCCCAAGTAGTCGCTAGTACTGCAGCTGCGCTTACTACGACTTGCGGCGGCGTAGCGACACGAGCGCGAGGCCCGCGACGATCACCGCTGATTTCCACGGCACCGGTGATGTGGGCCCGTGCGCCGGAGAAACCGAGCAGCCGGATTTTGTCGTCGTGCTTCCGTTGTCGGCAGCAGCGGCGGGCGGAGGAATCGGGAAGCAATCATTGCCGCCGTTCTGATCGGCGTTGCACGCGTAGCCATCGTCACACGAAGGCGAGGTCGGATCGCACGTGGCGACGCACAACGAGGTCGTGCCGTCCGACGACTGACAATTTTTCGAATCGCATTCGTCGTTCGTCGTGCAGGTATTTCCTTCGCCGCCCGGCGTTGCCGTTCCGCCGTCCGCTGCTGCGACGCCGGCCCAATCGGGTGCGGTGTATCCGCCCAAGGTTGCTGCGGTCTGTGCGGTTTGGCGGATCATGTCCGCCCATTTGTCGGTGCGCGTGTACACGGCGTCGAGGCATTGCGTGCCTTGCTCACCGCCGCGCGAGAGAACGCCGAACGTGACAGGTGTGCCCGCTGCGTAATTCGCCTGCTCGTACGCGCTCGATCCGGAGTCGCCGGAGCACGTGCCGCTGCCGGTCGTGAATTCGTTGTCCGCGACGCCGCCGCCGGCTTGTGCTTGCTCGCAGTTGCTCGTGGTCGTCGAGTCACCGGGAATGCACGTGACTGCGATGTCTTGCTTGATGCGACGCGTGCCGCTGTCTTGCCCGCCAGCCGACGTGACGCCGTAGCCGATGGCCGTGACCTGCTTTGCGTAGAGCGAGTGATCGCTCATCGAGTCGTCGACGAGCGGTTTCACGTACGTGGTCACGCCGGGAAGGGCGGCCGAAAGAATAATGAGCGCCATGTCATTGCCGCAAAAATGCGTGTCGGGCGGGACGATGACCTGCGCGCCTTGCGTGTAGTCGCTCGGGTCTTGCGACATGTTCGCTTTGTTCGTGACGTAGAAATTCGTCGGGTCGTATGGCGCGCTGAACGTGTCGCTCGTGCAGTCGACCTGTTCGCTGCTGACCTTCGAAACGCAATGTCGTGCAGTGAGCACCAAGTTCGGCGCGATCATCGCGCCTGAGCACACAGCGATCGATCCGTCGCCGCCGCCGCCGCCGAAGCTCACGATGCCGACCGCGAACGCGTCGCTCGAGTCGTTCGTTCCACCTTGGATGGCGCTCGACGTGGTGCTGAATTTTTCGGCGCTTGCGGATTTCGCCGAGCTACAGCCTGCGGCAGGGACGAGCGCGAGCACGAAGAGAGACGCGCATGCCGATCGAGACACCATCATCCAAGTCCTCATTTCCAGTTCGGGCGAAGGTACGTGTGAAGGACCGTTTCGTTTCGATCACTCCACACAGATAAAAATCGCCAACGCCTTCCACGTTAGCGTGCGCGCTGTGTTCCGCCAGCACGTCCGCTCTCAGCAGGAAATTACGGCGCCGCCGTCTGGACGTCTGCGCGCACCGCTCGGCTTTTATTTCGCTGTCGTTTTCGACCAGCAACCGTCGACCTGGCCGAGATTCTGGCCGGTGCCGAAGTCGACGAGGCCGTAGCACTGATCCTGCGGAATTCCCGGGTCGCTGTCGTCGATCGAGCACTCGACCGGATTGTTGTTCGACGTTGCGGTTTTCGGGCAACCAAAGTGTGCGACGTTGTTGTTCGGATCACACGTCGTCGATTTGTTGTCGACGCAGTCGTAGATGAGCGTGCCGTCCGAATTTTCGCCGGTTGCCGTGCAGTATGCGTCCGCCTTCGCGCATGCGGTGTTCGAGACCGTGCATGGCGTGGTGCTCTTCTGCGTGCAGTAACGCTCGCCTGAATATTCGGACGTAGCGCAAACGCCACCGCCCGGAGCGCAATCGAGATCCGATCGGCACGGCGAGCAAAGCATGCCGTCACCTTTGCAAACTCCCGCGCGCGGTTTGCACAAGCCGCTGTTCGAGTCGCACGCTGCGTCTTGCGGACAGTTGCCGTCGTTTTGGCATTGGTAGCTGCAGAATTTGACGTTGTCCGTTCCGGTCGTGCACTGCGCCGTGCCGCCGGTGGGCGGGACGCAATCGATGTCCGTGTTGCACGGCTCGCAATACGTGCGCGGCAAACACACCGTCGTCGTCTGTCCGAATTGCTGCTTTGCCTGACGTACGTCTGGATACGTGTTGATCGTCGCGCAGACGTAATCCTCGCCGCAGTCCGTATCTTTCGAGCATTGGAACTGCGTGCAGAACGCTTTGGCGTCGGTGGGAGTGCGGCCGTAGCACCAGAATTGATCGGCGGTGTCGCAGTCCGGATTGTTGTCGAGACCACCAGTAGGATTGCATGTGGCGCCCCATTGTCCGGGTGCGGACTTGAACGTCACGCTGCTCGGCTGGCAGTAGTTCGTGCTGCCGGCTTTCGTGGGGCCGCAAAAATAATTTGCGGGGCACTCGCTCTGCTTCGCGCATAAAAGCTCGCATTGCGTGGTGGTGCCGGTGTTGATGCATTTGTTTCCGGCAGCGCATTTCGAGTCGTCGCAGGAGCTCGATTTCGAGCACGCGAGCGGCGCGACCGCGAGAAAGACCAGCACCGCCACCACCGACAAAACGGCGTAGCTCGCGGATCCTGGTCCCGACCCAAAAACGTATCCCCGAAGCGAAGACGGCTGTTTCACGGGCGCTTCTTTACCACTTTCCTGGCGCCGAGAAAGTGCTACATCTCCTCCATGCGGTGCAAATGCGCCGCCCCCGCCTTTTCGTGAGGGGCCCCCGACCGATACTGCGGGTGCTTTCGAGCGTAGAGCCTGGGGGATGAACGTAGAGTCGTCACGGATCGCAGACGCACGGAATGCCGGGGCTTGTAACGCACGATGCGTGCGCTATCGTCGCCCCCTCAACGGAGAACAAGAGCCATGAAACGTCAATTGCTCGGATTACTTGCTGCTTCGGTCGCTTCTCTCGCGCTGGGCGCTTGCAGCTCGAACAGCCAGGATTCTGGTTTGGCGGGTCCCGGTCAGACCACGGCCACTGCGGAGACCAACCCGTACGGCGTTGCGTATCCCACGCAAAATCTCGGCTACTTGGCTCGTCGCGGAAACGTCGCTGGCAACGTCATCGAGAACTACAAGTTCCTCGGTCACCAGGCCGCTGCGGATTCGGGCGCGGTGCTCGACCCGACCTCCCCGCTCACCACCGTCGCGCTCGCGGACTATTTCGATCCGCAGCAACAGCTCGGGCCCAACAAAACCGGCATCAAGGTCATTCACTTGAGTGTCGCCGCGTACTGGTGCGTTCCCTGTAACGACGAAACGGATTCGACGGTTTCAGTTGCCGCCGGTCTCACGGCCAAAGGCGTCGTCTTCATTCAAGCGTTGGATGACGGCCCGGCGCAGGGCACCCCCGCAACCACGACCGACCTCACGAACTGGATCAACAAACACAAGTCGAACTTCACCGAGATGCTCGACCCAGGCCTCCGTAATCTCGGGCAGTTCTTCGACGCCGCCGCCGTTCCGTTCAACGCGAACATCGACGCGCGCACGATGGAAATTCTCTCGGCCGGTGTCGGCGAGCCCTCGAGCGTCACGGGCGACGTCACCAACTGGGTGAACTGGGTCAACGCGAATCCGGTCGCAGCGCAGTAAGGCGCCGCCTCTCACGACTCACGATCACTCGTAAATTCAAGCTGTTTCTAGCGCCCGCTACGTTCCCATGAAGATTCTGCATTCCCTCTTCATGGCTCTCGTTGCGGGCGTTTCTGCGACCAGCGTCGTCGCATGCGGAAGCGGCGGCGACTCGAAGACTGCGTCGGACTCCACCGCGTCAGCGCCCGGATCTGGAACGCTCGCCACAGATTTTTCTGCGCAAGACACGAACGGCGCCACGCTGCATCTCTCTCAGTATCTCGGCAAGAACGTCATCCTGATCGATTTTTGGGCGACGTGGTGTCAGCCGTGTTTGGAAGAGATGCCGCATTTGCGTCGCATGTACGAGGCGAACAAAGCGCGCGGCTTCGTTGTGATCGCCGTGTCGATGGACGGTCCAGAAACCGTCGCCGAGGTGCCGAGCTTCGCGCAACGCAATCGACTGACGTTCCCCGTCGTGCTCGACGAAGATTCGCACGTGGCCAGCATCTACAATCCGCGAAAAGCGGCGCCGCTCACCGCCATCATCGACCGCACCGGAAAAGTCGTGCTCGTTCATGAAGGCTACAATCCCGGTGACGAGCAGCTGCTCGCCGCAGAGGTCGAAAAAGCGCTGAACGCGCCAGTAGCTCCGGCGGCATCTGCACCAACGGCAGCCGCACCCGCAGCACAATAAATCGCGCCCATTCGCGCGAAAAATGCGTGATAGCTTCGCCGCCGCTTGAGGCGCCGAAATCTTATTCTGCTCGTGATCGCGGGCGCGACCTTTTCGGCGCGTGCGTACGCTGCTGACGTCACCAATCTGGGCGATGCACCGGTGCGTCTCGACGTCACCGAAACGTCGATCGTCGCGCAGCACTTTGATTCGCGCGAGGGCGAAGATCCGCGCGACAACGGTTATGGCAATTGGATCAATCGGCTCAATCTCGCGCTGTCCTGGAAAAAGTGGACGGTCGGAATGCGCCTCGATTCATCGCTCTATTGGCAGCGTCCGGAAGATCGAAATCCGAGCTCGCTTTATCCCGGAGCGTCGCAAGACCAGCTCAAAGGCGACATCAACAACATCGACAGCGACGGCACCTCACGCTTTCGCAACTCGATCTATCCCGCGAAAATTTGGGCGACGTATCAATCGCGAAATCTCGAAGCGACGGTTGGTGACGCGTACGTGCAATTCGGGCGCGGTCTCACTTTGTCGATGCGCAAGATCGACGACCTCGGTCTCGACAACACGATTCGTGGCGGCAAGGTTACGTACACCGCCGACCCCATCGCATTCACGTTGGTCGGTGGCCTCGCGAATCCATCGCGCGTCGATGAAGCGACAGGCCGCGCGCTTTTTCTGCCGAATTCGCTGACGGCTGACGCAACGACTGGAAGGCTCGCGAAGAGCCCGCAACCTCTCTTCGGATCGGATCGCATCATCGGCGCGGAGATCCAAGCGGGTCGAGGTTTGCCGGTGGTGCTCAGCACGCACGTCGTTCGTATGACTCGTTGTGCGCCGTACAGTTACAACGCTGATGGCAGCGTGAATGATTCGCTCACGAATGCGCCGATCGGATCGTGCACGCCTGCCGACACCGAGTCGTGGCTCGCAACCTTGCCGACGAACGGTGGTCCGGTGCTCACGGCGAGCGAAGTGGAGATGGCAGGTCAGTCGCTCGAGATTCCGAATTTGTGGAAGCACGGGCAGATCTACATGGAGATGGCGACGCAACGTCGCGAGCACGACAACAACCCGACCGATCCGAACGCAAACGGAAATGCGTTCTACGGAAGCTTCGCGGGCAGCGTCGGTCCGGTCACGAATACGCTTGAAATAAAGAGCTATCGTAACTTCTATCCGCTGGCGGGCGCAGTCGACGGAACGCGCGCATCGGCGTTCAACAACATCGTGTACTCGACGCCGCCAACCGCCGAGCTCCTCACGCAAGACAACGAATACGGATTTTTCAACGCGTGCGTGGACGGCGGACGACTCCGCACCGACGTGCGACTCAGCGACGGATTTCTCGCTTACGGACAAGCCGAATATTTTCACACCAAGAGCGAGCAAGGCAACGGCAGCTGTGACGAGCACGGCAACACCGTGACGTCACAGACGAACCCCGACGCTGTACACGACAACGTTTGGGACGGGCTCAGCGGCATCGAGTGGAGCTTCGATGGTGATCGGTCACACGTGTTCGCATCTACCGGCGTGCGCGATGATCATAAAACCGACGGCACACCTTACTACCGTGAAGTACATGCAGAATACACGGTTACGAAGCATGTCTTTCATCAGTACTCGGTGGAGGTTACGGGCCAGCATCGTCTGCGTTACGAGGACAGCGCCAACGTTCGTGAAGGCGAGGGGAACGTTCCCTGGCACGAAGGTCAGAACTACATCGCGCTGCAAACTCCGAAATGGGTGATCGCGCAAGGCTTCGAGTACACGACCAAGGTCGGATTGCCGACGTACTACTTCAATGGTTCGATCCTTTATCGTCTCACGCAGAAGTCGAACCTCAAGGTTTTGGTCGGTGAGCAGCGCGGCGGCTTGAAGTGCGTAAGCGGCGTGTGCCGTGTGTTTCCGGCATTCGAAGGTGCGCGCGCCGAGCTCACCGTGAGGTTTTAGAAATCAGCGCGGGAATGCTGCGGCATTGCCGCCGTCGACCGTGATGATGCATCCGGTGGTCGCGTGTGCGGTGGCGAGATAGGCGAATGCGCCAGCCACGTCTTCGGCCGTGACCTCGCGCTCGAGCAGGTTGGATTTGAAATACGAGTCGGGCGTGAGGCCGCGTGCTTGAGATCGTGTTGCGATGATTTCGGGGGAAAATAAG
>JBDTFL010000779.1:0-5693 GCA_039937955.1 Polyangiaceae bacterium
TTTTTCGGCGCGAAAAAAAGCGATCGCGAAATTCAACGAAGCCAATGCGCGCATCAAGCGGGGCATCTCAATCACGCCGGTGAAATTCGGAATCTCTTTCACCGCGTCGTTCCTGAATCAAGCGGGCGCGCTCGTCATCATCTACCGCGACGGCAGTGTGCAAGTGAATCACGGCGGCACGGAAATGGGGCAAGGCCTCTACACGAAGATGCTCGGCATCGCGATGCGCGAGCTCGGCATTCCGGCCGACCAAATTCGCGTGATGAAGACCGCCACCGACAAAGTTCCGAACACGAGCGCGACCGCTGCATCGAGCGCCGCGGATTTGAACGGGGCGGCGGTTCGCAACGCCTGCGAGATTTTGCGCGCGCGCTTGGCCGACATCGCGCTCGGCATTTGGGGCAAGGACGCCATCGATTCAGAAATGGTGCGCTTCGAGAATGGTCGCGCGTTTCTTCCCGATCACCCGGAAAATTCCCTGCTTTTCACGATGCTGGCAGACCAGGCACACCTGAAACAAGTGCAGCTGTCGGCCACAGGTTTTTATCGAACGCCCGCGATCGTCTACGACCGCGTCGCCGGTCGCGGAAAACCATTTCACTATTTCGCATATGGCGCGGCGGTCACCGAGGTCGAGGTCGACGGCTTCAGCGGAATGAAACGCGTCGTGCGCGTCGACATCGTTCATGACGTCGGCGATTCACTGAATCCCGGAATCGATCGCGGACAGATCGAAGGCGGATTCATTCAAGGAATGGGATGGCTCACTGGTGAAGAGCTGTTGTGGGACGACAAAGGGCGCCTGCTCTCACACTCCGCCAGCACGTATCAAATTCCATCCATCGGCGACGCCCCCGAAATTTTTCACGTCGAGCTCTTGAGCGACGCCGCGCAAAAAAATGTGATCCACGGAAGCAAAGCGGTCGGCGAGCCTCCGCTCATGTTGGCGATCAGCGCACGCGAGGCGATTCGCGAAGCAGTCGCCGCGTTCGGTCCTAGTGGTGGGGAGGTTTTCTTGGCTGCACCCGCTACGCATGAGGCCATTTTTGCGGCAATTCAAGCGCGTTTGGCGAAGAACGACCGAGCGGCCAGCGCAGCAGCGGAATAAAAAAAAGTCAATTTGTAAGGCATGGCCTTAAGTAATTTCGCGGCCAGCCGTTCCGACAGTCACCGCATACTCACGCGTCGGAGCGGTAGCGGATCAAGGGATTGTTCATGGCCTCGAAATTTTCCAACGTCGAGCGTGCCGCGCTCGACGCAATTCTCGGCGAAGCGATCATCGATCAAGAGCTCGAGATGCTCGGACGTCAGGTCGACCAGACGATCATCCGACGAAACGCCGCTCGTAAGAAAAAGGCGAGCGCGCTCCAAGCGCTGCTCAAAGCCAAGCAGCGCTGATCGCACTGACTGCGCTACGCTCGTCGCTCGATGAGCTGCGGCCATTACCTCGTTCAAAGTGGCTTCGAGAGCGCATTCACTGTCGACGCATCACGCGTCACGTTCGGATTTGGATGCCTCGATGAGCTTGGAGCACGCGCTCGCGCTCACGGGATGAAACGCGTCGCACTCTTCACCGACGCCACGATTCGCGCGCAAGGATTTTTCGAGGCAGCGCTCGCTTCGTTGAGAGCGGCGGGTGTCGACGTGATCGTTTTCGACGAGTGTCAGATCGAGCCCGACGACAACTCGTTCGCGCGCGCGATCCGATTCGCAGCTGAAAACAAGCCTGATGGTTTCATTTCGCTCGGCGGCGGCTCGGTCATCGACACGTGCAAAGCGGCGAATTTGTACGCGACGTATCCAGCCGATTTTTCCGATTACGTGAACTCGCCGATCGGGCTTGGTCGCAAGGTACCGGGCGCGTTGAAGCCGCACATTGCGTGTCCGACAACGAGTGGAACCGGTTCGGAAGTCACAGGCATCGCGATTTTTGATCTGCTCTCCATCCACGCGAAGACCGGAATCGCATCGCCTTTTTTGCGGCCGACCGAGGCGCTCGTTGATCCGTCCGTCACGCTGTCGCTTCCATCGGAGGTCGTTGCAGCGAGCGGCTTCGATGTTCTGTCGCACGCGCTCGAATCGTATACAGCGCGTCCGTTCACGCGACGGATGCCTTCCACCGAAGATGCGCCGCGGCCGATGAGCCAAGGCGCAAATCCGTGGAGCGACCTTGGTTGTGGCGAGGCGCTTCGTCTGCTCGGAAAATATTTTTCGCGCGCGGTGAACGACGCGACGGATGTCGAAGCACGCTCACAGGTGATGTGGGCCGCGACGCTCGCCGGCATCGCATTCGGAAATGCGGGCGTGCATGTGCCGCACGCCATGAGCTATGCGGTCGCAGGTTTGGTTCGTGATTTTCGGCCGAGCGGATATCCGCAAACGCGTGCGATCGTTCCGCACGGTATGAGCGTGATCGTGAATGCGCCTGCGGTTTTTCGATTCACGGCGAGTGAATCGCCGAAGCGTCATCTTCAAGCCGCCGAGTGGCTCGGCGCCGACCTTCGTGATGCGGCCCCGGAAAATGCCGGTGAAATCGTCGCAGAGCATCTGGCGAGCATGATGCGCGCGCTCGGAATGCCGAACGGAATTGGTGGCGTCGGATACGGCGAGAGCGATCTCGACGCGCTGGTGGCTGGCGCATTTCCTCAGCAGCGGCTGTTGAAGAATGCGCCGCGTGACATCGATGCGCCCACGCTCAAAAATCTTTTCGATGGCGCGCGGAGCTACTGGAAGCCGAGCAGCGAGCAGGCGTCTAGAAATTCATGAGCGAACGCGCGCCCGCCGAAACCGCCAGTAGCTACAAATGGTTTTGCGACATCACCACGCGCTGGATGGACAACGACGTCTATGGCCACGTGAATAATGTTGCATATTACAGCTATTTTGATACCGCCGCGAACCTCTACTTGATCCGCGACGGCGGGCTGGACATTCAGCGCAGCAACGTCATCGGCGTGGTCGTCGAATCGAAGTGCAGCTATCGCGCACCCATCGCCTACCCCGATGCGGTTCGTGCCGGCCTCCGCGTCGACAAGCTCGGCCATCGGTCGGTCACCTACGGAATCGGCATCTTTTCCAGCAAGAATGAGATCGCGGCGGCCAGCGGGCACTTCGTTCACGTCTTCGTGGATCGCGTGACACGAGTGCCGGTTCCGATGCCCGAAGAAATTCGAAAGGCTCTCGAAGCGATCGCCTAATCGCCCGAAGGTCGGCTAGGATGCGCGCTATGCGGATCTTCGTAGGCGGAGCAACCGGGTACATTGGCGCGGCCGTGGCCCGCTCACTTATCGCGCGCGGGCACCAGGTAGTCGGCTCGGCGCGGAACGACAAAGCAGCAGAGAAACTGCGCGAGGCCAACGTGGAGCCCGTGCAAGCGGATCTCACCGACCCTGAAAGCTTCGGCAAAGCTGCACGCGACGCAGACGCCGTCATTCAAGCTGCCTCGACGATGGATGCACAATCCCCCGAGCTCGAGCCGAAGGCGACACACGCGATCCTCGCGGCGATCGCCGGAACCGAAAAGCCTTTCATCTCGACCAGCGGATGCTGGGTCTACGGCGCGACCGGCGACAAACCGGCGACCGAGGAGTCGCCGCTCAATCCGTTCATGATGGTCGCGTGGCGACCCGCGGTGGAGCAGGCAGTGCTGAAAGCCGATAAAATACGGGGAATGGTGATTCGCCCCGGCATGGTCTACGGACACGGCGGCGGCATCACGAACGTCTTCGTCGGACAGACGAATACCCTCGGGCGCGTTCGAGTCCCCGGCGACGGCAAAAATAAATGGGCCGTCGTTCACATCGACGACCTCGGCGATCTCTACGCGCTCGCTCTCGAAAAAGGGCCGCGCGGCGGCATCTTCAACGGCACGAGCGACGAAGGCATTTCACTCGGCCAAGTCGGACGAGCCATCGCCAAGACGGCGGGCGTTCCGTTCGGCGCATGGCCTCTCGAGGAGGCACGAAAAGAGCTCGGGCCGTTCGCCGACGCGCTCGCGCTCGATCAATCGATCCGCAGCCCTTGGTCCAAAGAGATCCTGGGTTGGGCGCCGAAGAGCATCAGCTTCATCAAAGACCTCGAAGGCGGCTCGTACACCTGATTCTTTGGACGCCTGCGCGGCCGGCGTTCGATCCGTTTGCAGCTTTGCCGCCAGCGCCGTCGCAATAGGCGATCGTGCGCGCCGTGGGCGCATTGCACGACGTTGCGCGGAAGGCGCGCCTTGGACGGTTGATCACGCCCAACGAACAGAATTTGTGCCCAGGGACAGAATCGAACTGTCGACACGCGGATTTTCAATCCCCGTGGACACCCAAGAAACACCGGAAAAAACCGAGCATAACGATCCGCGTGTACGTCTGGTGTACAGCGCGCCAACGCTCGTGCTTTTGCCGCGCGCGATCGGTCGCACGATCTGGGATGCAGCGTCGCCGCGATGATGCGAGGTGTGAGAGCCCGACGTTTTGGCGCGGCCTCGGATTTTGAGCTAACTTGTCCATCGTGAAAGCAGCACTCGCAACCGTTGAGCCGTCGTACCCGCCCGCAATGGACGTGTCCGAGGTCTCTCGAGACATTGCCGAAAGCGGCCTCGCTCCGCGGGGAACGGAACGAGCGCTAGGCCTTGTCAAATCGGTCTCGCAGCGTGTTCGCGAATGCGAAATCGTCGCTGCTGGCACCGAGGACAAGAGCTGCGTGATCGAATTCGTGCGCTCGTCTAGTGACCGAGAGCTGGATTTCGTCGTGCCCGACGATGGCTCGGTTGTGTACTTTATCGCGCGTGCCACAGACTTCCGAAAAGCCGGAATCGTTAGAGAAGAATCCGCCATCGCAGGCCTCACAGACTGGTTTGGCGAGGACGCTGCTTTTTCTGATCGCGGCTTGGAAGTGGGTTAAAATCCCTCGAGACGTCGCGGACGAAGAGACGATCGTTCGTTACTGCAGTCCGAAGAGCGTCAAGGGCGGGAAAGTGCGAAAAGCCGCTTTCGTCGCAACACATTGGCCGCTTGAAATCTCCGTTGATCGAGCGGCGCACAGTGACTACGCGGCGCGCGCCACGGCAGAGGGTCGAGGGTGCGCCTTTCTGATTGTGGGGGTCGTGCATTCGCGAATTCCAAAGGCCCGCGTTCATGCCGCGCCCGAGCTCCACAACGAAGGTCACGCGGAGATCCGTCTACGTCTCGATAACGAACATGCCTCACGCGTTGCGGAAAAAACTCTGTTATCCGCCGCCGCGTTCAGCGAACACGGTGCCCTATGCGAGCAACTGGCCGCTCTCGCTACCACCGCGCCGTCAAAAGGGCCGTGACGTTTTGATCGAGGACTATTTAACCGACGACTAAAGGCATCGCGAAAAAGTCCCTCGACGATCGCGCAGCGGCTAGCCCTTTTTAATCCGACGCACCAAAGCGTCTTCGTCTTTCGTGCGCCACGCCAGCGCCGAGATCCCGGTGATGTGCTCGATGGCTTCGCGTAGATGCGCCTCCGGCCGCGACGTTCCGGCTATCCACGCCGAGATCGACGGCTGCGCGCATTCCAGCCGCACCGACATGGCGCGCTGACTCAAAGCGTCCGCACGGCCGAAGTAGGCGGCGAGCAAAACGCGGCCCTTCGTCTCGACCACATTTTTCGTGCGCATGGCCTATAGGTTTGCCTATCGACGACCGTCCAACGTGATAGGTTTACCTATCGCAATGGAG
>JBDTFL010000780.1:0-2534 GCA_039937955.1 Polyangiaceae bacterium
CAAGTCGCATCATCGCCGTGCTCGCGCTGTTTCAAGCCATTCAAATGATTTCGGTCATGGGCATGTGGGCTTGGAAACGCTGGGCGCTGATGGGCTACTTCGGCACGAGTCTGATGGTTGTGCTCGCCGACGTGAAGCTGACCGGTGAGGTGCCGACGTGGTCGCTCGTTTGGCTGTGTATCGTGCTGGTCGGCGTCTTCCCGCGACTCAGCATGTTCGAAGACTGATCCCTACTCTGCGATCCATTTTTTTTCCGCGCGCGAGAGCACGAGTGCGGCGCCGGCCAAGATGAAAGCGCCGCCGAGTGCTCCGAGCGCGCTGATCGCTTCGCCGAAGATCACGACGCCGACCACAGTCACGGCGACGAGTGGCTCGAGCAACGTGAGCGTCGACGCACGACTCGCGGGGATCGCGCGCAATCCCCAAACGAACAGAAGCCCGGGAATTGCACCGGAAAACACCGAACCAGCAAGGAGCCAATGCACCGCGCGAGCGTCGAGCGAATGCCATGCGTCGCGCGGAACGAGCGCGGCGAGCAGCGGAGTCGCGAGCAGTGCGTGAAAGAGCATCATCTCGCTTCCTGAAAAAACTGGCTGCAGGCGTTTGTTGACGAGGACGTTCGACGCATAAAAAAATGCGCTGGCCGCACCGAACATCGCGCCGACGGCCGTGGATGACGAAGCATGCGTGCGCCACGGCTCGAGCAAGAAAACGAGACCACCGGATGAAAGGAGAACCGCGACCGACGTGCGACGGTCCGCGCGCTCATGAACGAAAAACGGCGCGGCGATCGCAACGAAGAGCGGCGCGAGATAATGCGTGAGCACCGCGACGGCGACGCTGGTCGCTTGGTACGCCTTGAAAAAGAACAGCGCATTGAGCGCGTCGCTCACGCCGAGCCACGCAATTCCGATCCATGCGCGCGCGTTTGCGCGAACCGGAACGCGATCGCTGCGGACGACCAGAACGCCGAGCACGATGCACATACCCATCGCGAAGGTAGATTCGAGCGCCGGATCGACGGCGCCGTAACTCTCCGCATTCCGCAGAAAATAAGGCCAAAAACCCCACATACTTGCTGCACACGCCACGAGCATCGTTCCGACGGCGGGAGATCTCAGGCGGGGCATGAGACACATGCTTCCGAAGGTCGCATTAGCGCCGAAGGGCTTTTTTAATCACGTGAGAGCGATCTTTTTCAGCGACGCAACGAGCTGCAAAGCTTCGAGTGGCGTCAAACGGTCGACATCGACGCTCTTCAACATGCCGAGAACCTCAGTAGTGGACGCGCTCACTTCTGGAGCCGGCGCACCGCCGAAGAGATCGAGCTGCGTGCGTCCGATTTTGCTTCGGCCGCGCATCGTGGCGTGAGCGCCGCCCGGCAGTGGTGCGCCGTGCTCCAAGTCTTCCAGCAGCAAACGCGCACGGGCGAGCACGATTTCCGGAACGCCTGCGAGACGCGCACACGCCACGCCGAAGCTCCGTGATGCAGCTCCGCGCGAGAGCTTGTGCAAGAACACGATGTCGCCGTCGTGCTCGCGAGCGGAGACGCTCCAATTTTCTGCGCGCGTGCGCGTGGCCGTCAATTCGGTGAGCTCGTGGTAGTGCGTCGCGAAGAGCGCGCGACAACCGACGATGTCGTGCAAATACTCGGCGACCGCCCACGCGATCGCGAGACCGTCGTACGTGCTGGTGCCGCGTCCGATTTCGTCGAGCACGACGAGTGACCTTCGTGTTGCACGACGAAGCACGTTGGCCGTTTCTTTCATCTCGACCATGAACGTGCTGTCGCCGCGCGCGAGGTTGTCGCTTGCGCCAACGCGTGTGAGAACGCGATCGACGACGCCGATGTGCGCGCGTTTCGCAGGCACGAAAGAGCCCGTTTGAGCCAAAATTACGGTCAATGCGACTTGCCGCATCAACGTGGACTTGCCGGCCATGTTGGGTCCGGTGACGAGCCACAAGCGCGCAGGAATTTCTTCGCCGGCTTCTTCGGGCGCTGCGTCGAGCGCGACGTCGTTGGCTACGAAGCGACCAGCAGCCGCAATTTTCTCGACGACCGGATGGCGACTGTCGATGATTTCGAGCGCGAGTGAGTCGTCGATTTCGGGGCGCACGTAATCGTCACGATGCGCGACGTCGGCGAGCGCGCTGGCCACGTCCCATTCTGCGAGACGAGCCGCGACCGCTCGCAATCGCTCTACCTCCGGTGCGAGCGATTTCACCAGCGACGAATAAAGCTCCGCCTCTCGTTCCGACGCGCGCTCCTCCGCATGGAGGATTTTTCCGGCGAGCTGATCGAGCTCGTCGCACGAATAACGCTCACCACCGGCGACGGTCTGCTTACGACGCCAGTCCGGCGGTGCTTTGGACACGTGCGTCTTCGTGAGCTCGAGGTAGTAACCAAACACGCGCGTGTATTTGAGCTTCATGCTCGGAATCTGCGAGGTCTCGCGCAAACGTGTTTCGAGCTCCACCAGCAGACGCTGACCGTCCTTCATGAGCGTGCGCGCTTCGTCGAGGGCAGCATCGAA
>JBDTFL010000781.1:0-3179 GCA_039937955.1 Polyangiaceae bacterium
CACGAAGCCTCGCCTTTTCGCGCCGGAGTTCGTCGGCGGAAGGGAGCGCTCCGGCGGCGTTTCCTCTTTCACCGAAAATGCCGGGAGCGGATCTCCTGGCGATGGCGGCGGTGGCGGTGGTGGCGCAGCAACCGCCGGACCCGATGCCCGCGGAGGTGGAGGTGGAGGTGGAGGTGGCGGCGGCGGCGGTGGTGCTCCGGCAGCCGGACGCACGGGCGGCGGTGGAAGCGGCGCGCGGGGCGGATCGCTCACGCGATTTTCACCGCTTTGTTGCGGCGTAAATCGCTCCATCGAAGGTCCTTTGCCACCTTGCGCCGGAAATGATTTCGGATCGAAATCCGGATCGGCTTCGAGATCGGCCATGACATCGCGAAGCGCGGCTTGCATTACCTTCGCGCTCGCCCATCTTTCGCTCATCTCGAACGAAAGCGCTTTGTCCACCAGCGCGACAATCGCCGGATGCACCTCGCGCGAAACGTCACCGAGCGACGGCATCGGCGCGGTCATCGCAATCAAGAGCTCTTCGTTCGCGGTCTCCGCCTCGCGCGGTTTGTGACCGGTGATGAGCGCGAACATGGTGGCGCCGAGCGCCCAGATGTCCGAGCGGCCATCGACGATGTTCCAGCGGCCACGCGCTTGCTCTGGCGACATGAACGACGGCGTTCCGATTCCGGTGCCGAGCTGCGTGTGCCCTTGTTGGGCCTCGGGGGCTTCGGCAAGACGCGCGATTCCGAAGTCGAGAACTTTGACTTGGCCGGTCTTCGTCAGAAAAATATTCGCGGGTTTGACGTCGCGATGAATGACGCCTTCGGCATGCGCGACCGCGAGCAAATCCAAAACGTCGTCGGTGATGCGCAGGACCTCGTGCGTCGGAAGCCGCTCTTTTCCGCGGGTGTAACGATCGAGCGAGTGACCCTCCAAGAGCTCGAGCACCAGAAAAACCGCGCCGTCGTCGGTCTTGTCGTCATCGAGCACCGCGACCGCGCACGGATGGCCGATCTTGTTCGCGAAGTAGCCTTCACGCAAAAAGCGGCGCACCAGATCTTTGCGCGCGCAGAGCTCGGTATGGAGAATCTTCACCGCCACGCGACGTCCGTTGTTCGCGTGCGACGCGGCGTAGACGGCTGCGCTTCCGCCCAGCCCGAGCAACTTCTCGAGCTTCCATTTGTCTTTTAGAAGTGTGCCGACGCGGTCGTAGGCGGGGTCTTTTTCGGCGGGCATTTTTGCGATGCGGGATGGGCGCGCTCCGCTTTCGGAGAGTCGCTCTCACTCGCAACTCTACAAGGTCGCGCGCGCCGATGGTAGGGGACGCGTCAAGGAACGGCGTTCGGATCGGGGGTGACCTCCACCTCGTGTAGACCACCGCGAATCGTCTGAAATGCCGCAAAAACCGGGTCGAAACGCGTCTTGTCGCTTGCGATGTCGGTCGCCTCGGCCGGGTCAGCCGTAAGATCGAACAGGTTGTAGAGATTCCCGCCGAAATGAATCAGCTTGAGGCCCGGCGTCGGCCCATGCAGCACGCCGCGCCGCATTTGCGTGTAGGGCCCAACCGGCATGTCGAGATAAACATCGCGTTCCGGGTACGCCGCGATCTCGGCGGCGTGATCGCCGTCGTTCAATATGTCGGTGATCATACTGATCCCCGAAAGCTCACCAGCCGCCGGTGCAGGCAAGCGCATCAAGTCGAGCAGTGTCGGCACGACGTCGATGTGACTGCGCTTCACAGGGACGCGATGGGGCTTCACGCCCGGCACGTAAAACATGAGTGGAACATGCACGAGCGACTCCCAAAGCTCGCCTCCGTGCCAGCTCATTCCGTGATCGTTGAACGCTTCGCCGTGGTCGGACGTGACGACAATCGCGGTGCGCTTTCCGAAATCTTGAGCGCGCACGAAATCCAAGAGTCGACCGACGTGCTTGTCGGTGAACCAAACTTCCGCGTCGTACGCCGCACGCGATTCGGAGCCGCCCGGTCGGTGGAAATCGGGAGCATCCTCGTGCGCCAAATATTGCGCGTGCGGATCGAAGTAGTGCACCCACATGAAAAATCTCCCGGTCGTGTTCTCGGGTTTTTTCAACATGCGAATCGCAGCGTCGGTGAGCGCGGGGCTCGTGATGCTCGCATCGGTGTCGCCCTGCCCGCTTCCCGGTTTCGCAGAAAGATCGAACTCGGTGATGCCTTGCGAGAGACCGCTCCACGCGTTGAAGTACCAATGCGATGCCGCACCGAACGTATGAAAGCCTACTTTTTTCAGCCTTTCAGCGATGAAGGTGTTCGATGCATCGTACGTCGTGAAGTGCGATCCGTTGCGTGATGTCTCGCTCGGATATTTTCCGATGAGCAGCGGCGCCAGACTTTTTCCCGTGTACGACGCCATGGAATACGCGTGATCGAACACGACAGAGTCTTTCGCGAGCGCATCCAGATTCGGCGTCGTCGGCAGGTCGTAGCCCATGAATCCGACGTCGGGCCGGAGCGTGTCGATCGTGATCAAGATCAGATTCAGATTGTCCTCGAGGCGCGCCTCGGCGGTCGCGGGCACCTCTTTCACCATGGGCTCGGGCGCGAGCGGTAAATCTCCGCCGGAGCAATCTTCGTCGATGCCGTTCCCCGGAATGTCGATCGCGTTCGGTGACTTGTGCGCGTTGCGATCGTCGCAGTCGCCACCTCCGAAAAACGGAGATGCCCCGTCGTGATCGCGGTCGGTGATTTTTCGCAAAACGACGAGCGCGATTTTTCCGAGCGGTGCGCCGCGATCGATCGCTTGCGCGGCGGTGGGATCGCCGTTCATCGCATGTGCGGTGCGTATCGTCCAAAGTTGCGGCGCGAGCGCGATGATGAAAGCGACCGCCACTTCGACGACGGCTATGCCGACAACCGCCATGTGGCGCTGCCCATCCTGCAGCGTTTCGGCCTGCCGGCGACGGTGTTCGTAGCGACCGGCTTTCTCGATGGCGGCTGCATGTGGAACGACATCGTCATCGAGTCGTTCCGCCGCACGCGCAGCCCGGTCGCCGACCTGCGCGAGGTGGTGCCGCAGGCCGGCGCGGTGCCTTTTGGCCTGGCAACGCCGATGCAACGCCGCGCCGCGCTCGAAGCGGTGATCGAGGCCGTGAAGTACCTCGATCTCGATCACCGGCTGCAGGTGGTTCGGCAGATCACTGAGCGCCTGGAGGTC
>JBDTFL010000782.1:0-3404 GCA_039937955.1 Polyangiaceae bacterium
GTTACCACTTCAAAGTAGAGCGCAACGACGGCAAGACGATTCGCTGGTCGGTCGACGGCGTCGAGATGCTTTCGTTCCCCGACGACAAACCACTCGCGGGGATCGGGCACGATCACTTCGGCTTCAACGATTGGGAAGTGAAGGTCTGCTTCGACAACGTGAAGGTCACACCGATTTCATCCATGTAATTTACACGTATTATTTGGTGATTTCGTCGGCGAATTTGCACAAAAAAGAGCGAGCCGGCATTTCACCGACTCGCTCGATTCGTCAGCCGTCAGAACGCTTCGGACTCAGGTCCCTGCGTCTAGACCTCGCAACGACCCTTGCGAAACGCACGGCGTCGACGCCGCTGGCGATACGATGCCGCTGAGCGTCGCCGCGCCCGTCAACGTATTGATGCGAATGCGTCCGGCGCCTCCGCCACCTGCGCCGGCCGCGAATTGGCCCGCCGGAACGACGCCGTTGGTTCCGTTTTGCACAGCGGCTGCGCCTCCAGGACCACCCGCCGCCGTGCTGTTGTCAGTGCCGCCGAGCGCAGGATTCGCGTCGGGCGTCGCGTCCTGACCGTCCGCGTCTTTGGCGCCACCACCACCGCCGTTCGCGGCAAGCGCCCCGGTGATCGTCGCTGTGGTTGCTTCAATCAAGATCGCACCACCGGATCCGCCAGCCGAAGCTTGTTGCCCGGCATTCGTCTCGCCAGAATCGCTGCCGCCGCCGCCACCCACGTTGATCGACGCGAGTGAGCCCAGCGTGAAGGTGCCTCCGGCAACGATCTGAATCGCGCCACCGCCCGAGCCTGCGGAGCTCAAACCTCCAACGCCACCGGCGGATCCGCCAACGAGGGGACGAAGGTCCGAGGCGCCGTATGCAGGTGATGCAGGGGGGATCGCAGTGGTCACAGGTCCGACTCCATTATCAAACAACCCTTCGCCGACCCCTTGACCGCCAGTCCCGCAGAACGAGCCGCCGCCGCCGCTGATCCCGGCTACCGCGCCGTTCTCGCTATCGGGTGTGCCGGCCGCCTTGACTCCAGCAGCTCCACCACCAGGCCCACTCCCTTTCGTGAAGCCCGTTGTTTGCGAAAAACCACCAGGTCCTGCCCTGTCGAATTTCGCGTTCGCGAGCACCGGACCCATGAGCGTGACGTCATGAATCGAAACGATGATCGCCGGCAGTCCGCCGGAGACCGAGAGCTTTGCGGTCTGCGCGACCGTGAGCGAGTTCACCACGAACACGTGCGCTTGCGTGCCATCCGACTGCGTCGCGATCCATTCGACGTCCGACGGGAAGCAAACGCCGCCGCTCAAATCGTCGGCGCTGGTGTCGATGGAGCAGTCGCTCGTTATGTTGGCATCGCCGATCTGCGAAAGGTCATGCCCCGCGATCGTGATGTTGGACGGCTGAAAGGGGAGCGTCGGCTGCACGAGCGGCCCGCCGTCCCCAGTAGCTCCATCGCCGAAAATGTCACCGCCGTCGCTGGTGTCGGTGCTGGTGATCGTGCACGCGTTCGTCATCGACGCGGCGGCCCCAATCAAGACGACTGCGCTGAAGGAAAACGACGACACGGCAACTTTCTTCGAAATGGATTTCATTGATTCCTCCAAAAAATAAGAACGGCGCTTGCGATGGCGTATCGCTGTGAGCGGGGCAGGTCTACTCAATGTCGCGTAAAGTTTTCCTCGGCAAAATAAGCTCGTTCGGCACTTCAGAGTCGCAGCCAGCTCGCCGTAGTAGACGACTCGCGGAGACGCTGAATTCATCTCGAAGCGATCGCGCCTTTCGCCCCAGCGCCGCGTACGAGATAATGGGCATGAGGATCACGCGTGGAGCAGATTCAAATCGAAGAGCTCGTGGCTGAGCTCGAAACACGCGTCGATCGTTTGCGATCGCTCTACGAGCAGTACTTCATGGGCATCGAAAAAATGGAGCCGCACGTCCCGCGTAAGGACGTCGAGCGTCGGTTCCAAACGATGCGCCGCGAGCAGATCCGGAACACCGCGCTGCGCTTCCGCTTCCAAATGGTTTTGCAAAAGTACAACACGTACCAATCGTACTGGATGCGCATCATGCGCCAGATCGAAGACGGGACGTACAAGCGCGACGTGCTTCGCGCGAAGGCGAATCTCGCCGACCGACGATCGACGCGGCCGCCCGCTCCGAAAGAAAAGGAAGAAGCGCCGCGAGTCATGTCGCCATCGATGGTGGACGATTTCATTTTCGACACGGGGCTCGAAGAAGGACCGACACGAAAAGTCGACGTGCCGACGGCGCGCGCGCAAACGAAGAGCAACGCGGATTTGATGCTGGAGTTTTCGCCGTTCGACGAGACGACGACCAAGCGACGTGCGCCATCGCAACTTTCGCTCGACGAGGATCCGACCGGAATTCTGCCGCTGATTGGAAACGCCGCGGGCAATACGGGACCGAACGCACCGAAGGCACGACCAGCGGCCGATCCGGAAAAAATGCGAGCGCTCGCGGCGCGCATCAAAGCGGGAAACGCTGCGGCCAAACCGCCGATGTTGCCGGGCGCGATCAAGCCGCTCGGAGCTCCTATCGGAACACCGATTGGAACGTCGCCGATAAAACCACCGGCCGCGCCTGCAATGAAACCACCACCGGCACCCGCGATGAAGCCGCCAACTGCGCCGGCGATGAAGCCGCCCACTGCACCCGCGATGAAGCCTGTCGCAGCACCACCGCCAATGAAACCGCCGACGCCACCCGTGGCGATGAAACCCGCGATGGCACCCGCTACCATGAAGGCGCTGGCTCCTCCGATGAATGCTGCACCTCCGCCTGCAGCCGCACCCGCGCCGGCTCCGAAAGCCGTAAATTCAGGCGATTTACCGGATGCGCGCGTGCGTCAGATTTATTCGCAGTACGTCGACACCAAGCGTAAACAAAACGAATCGACGACGGCGATCACGTACGAAGGGGTGGCAAAAAGCCTTCGTGAATCGACCGCGCGCCTGAAGGAAAAACACGGCGGCAACTCAGTCGACTTCGAGGTCACGGTCAAAGAAGGCAAAACGATTTTGCGACCCGTCTTGAAAAAAGACGCCGCGAAAAAGGACGAGAAGTAGTCGCTACTGCCGAGCGTAAAAAACGGTCAGTGCCTGAGCTGACTGCGCGGCGGAATCGAGATGCGCTGCAACGGCGGACGGCTCGAAGGCGCGGGCGTCTCGGGCTCTTCCTCGCAGAAAAGAATCGCGCAGTGACGGCATTCGGCTTCGCGCATGCGGTCACACAGCGTGGCGAGGTCGGCGTCGAAATCGACGACTGTTCCTTCGACAGGCGGACCACCGCGGTCTTCGTAGCGACATTGGTCGAGCGCAACCCAGCAGCCTTGAAAGGACTGCGTCGATCGAATTTGCGGCCAGGTCAGACGTGCTCCCGAA
>JBDTFL010000783.1:0-5073 GCA_039937955.1 Polyangiaceae bacterium
AGAAGGCGTCCGATTCAAACGCGCACATGTCTCCGACCTCGCTGAGCGGTTGCAGGTCGTAATAAAAATGATCGGCGTCGGCGCTGTCGTAGCCTGAGCCAAATGGATCGGTCGACGCCTCGATCAGCTCGTGACTCGACGCGCCGGTCATTACGTCTTCGACGCCTTGAAGTGATCCAAGCTCGGTGCAGCGCGGAATGACTGCGTAGGGAACTTGCACCGCGCCGACTGTGGTGAACGAGTGATAGCCGCCGAATCCTTGGCAGCTTTGACCGTACGGATCGAGCGTTACGGTGACGTCTACCGGGTAAAAAACCGTGTAAATCGTATTTGCGTCGGGTGTTCCCCAACCGGCATGCGCGCCGTCGAGATGCGTGGCCAAAAAGGATTGAATCTGCGCGTCGCTGAGAGTCGTTGGCGACGGGAAAGAAGTGTCAGCGGCCGGCACGACGATCGGATCGCTCGCCGTGATGTCGCCGACTCCATACTCCGACGTTGCGGCCTTCCAATAGCCCGAGCCGGTGAAGCCGTGAGTGAAGCTCGTGATCTTTGTCTGCTCCGCGTCGCCGTCGAAAATGATCGGCTGCACGTGCGGCGACGCGAGGACGACGGCGGTGGTGTCGAAGCTCGCCACCGTTGGTGCAGTCGGGTGCGGCGCAGGAAACACGTTACTCGGTACGCCGTTGTCGGCGTCGATTCCGGCGTCGACCGGAGACGATGCGTCGACAGTCGCAGATGTGCCCGCATCATCGGACGTGCTTGCTGCAGGCGTCGCCGCGACCGATCCCGAGCACGCTGCACCACCGGCCGCAAAGACCGCCGCGCTTCCAATCGCAATCGCCATTCTGTACATCGCCAAGCCGAAGACACGTTGAGACGTCATGCGGGCCGGCTTCAGCAAAAACCTCGCCGCGCATGACACGCGTGAAATCCCAGTGAATTCCGCGGTAACCGTGCGTTCCCTGACACGCTAACCGTCAGCAAAGGTGCCGGCAGCGAATGAGTGGCGCGGGCGCCCCACGGTCGTTAGCCTTGATGGTGCCGATGATTACGCGCGCGAGCCTGGACGACGATCGAGAGGACGTCGTCTCGGCTGACACTATGGTCGACGCGCGCTCGACGGCCGCAAAAATCGCCGACGCAGCCGACGCAAGGGAGAAGGAGTCGGAAGGGAGGCTCGAAGGACGACACACCGGCTACGCGCCAACCGTCACGCCCGACTCGATCGATACCGTGGAGAGCGATCCCGTTCCACACGACAACATGTTCGCGCTTCGTTACATCACGAGCGACTTGCTAGGCGAAGGCGGTATGGGCGAGGTTCGTCTCGCGCGGGACGCACGCATCGGCCGCGAGGTCGCGATGAAGGTCGTGCGCGCCGGACAAGGCTCGCGCTCCGACATGCGGTCGCGATTCTTGCGAGAGGCTCGCGTACAAGGTCAGCTCGAGCATCCGGCGATCGTTCCGGTTTACGATCTCGGCGCGCGTCCAGACGGCGCTGCGTTCTTCACGATGAAGCGCGTCCGCGGAAGCACGCTCGAAGAAATCCTCGATAATTTACGGGTGAATGCGCCGTCCGTAGAAAATGAGTTTTCGCGTCGCAAGCTGCTCGCGGCATTCGGATCGGTTTGCTTGGCGATCGATTTCGCACACGCACGCGGCGTCGTTCATCGCGACTTGAAGCCCGGCAACATCATGCTCGGCGGATTCGGTGAGGTCTACGTCCTCGACTGGGGGCTCGCGAAAATCAACAACGACGCGAACCCGCTCTCCGGAAAAGAATCGGAGGCGGTCGACGCGCCCGCTTCGATCCGCGGTCAAACGGAAGCCGGCGCGGTCATGGGAACACCCGGCTACATGGCGCCCGAGCAACTGCTCACCGTCGACATCGACGCGCGCGCCGACGTCTATGCGCTCGGAGCCATCTTGTTCGAGATCATCGTCGGCAGGCCGCTTCACAACAAACCGAAGCTGGCGCAGGTTCTCGAGTCGACGCTCACCGGTCCGGAAACGCGCGCGTCGATCGTCGCCTCGAAGGGCGACATTCCGCCGGAGCTCGAGGCCATTTGGACGAAGGCCGTCGCGCTGAAAAAGGAGGATCGCTTCGCGAGCGCGCGCGAGCTCAACGACGAAATCGAGCGATTTTTAGACGGGGATCGCGATCTCGAGCAACGAAAAAAAATGGCGGCCGGACACCTTCTTCGCGGCGAAGATTTGTCCAAACGCGCGCGCGAGAGTCAGAGCACCGACGATCGCAAAGCTGCGATGCAGGAGCTCGGTCGTGCGCTCGCTCTCGATCCGTCGAACGGCGCTGCGGCGGGTGCAATGGCGTCGCTTCTCGCCGAGCCACCCCGCGATTTACCGCCCGAAGCAGAACGCGAGCTCGCCGATGCCGACGCTCAGAGCTTGCGCGTCTCGGGGCGCGCCGCATTTCTTGCGTACGGTGCGTGGTTTTTGTTCGCGCCGTTCACGCTTCTCGCTGGATATCGCGACGCTTGGCTCAGCACGCTCATGGGCGGTTTCATTTTGGTGGCCGCGCTCGCGAGTCTTTACTATTCGAAACAAGAGCGCCCGAGCGATGGCGTTCGTTTCGTCGCCGTCGTTTTTTCGACGGCCGGGCTCGCGGTTTCGTCCCGTATTTTTGGGCCTTTCATGCTCGTGCCGGCGCTGGTTCTCTCGAACACGGTTGGCTTTTCACTCACGCGCAAGAAATTTTCTCGGCGCATTGCCACCGCCATCGGGCTCACGGCGTTCATCGGCCCGTTTGCGCTCGAGCGGATGGGCGTGATTTCGCCGAGCTACGTTTTCGAGAATGGTCGCATCTCGATCATGCCGCACATTCTCTCGTTCGAGCATCCGTTCTGGCCATGCGTATTGCTGGTCACGGCGCACATCGCGATCTTCATTGCGGCAACCGGTTACGTCGGCGCGGTGCGCGATCATCTCAAACGCTACGAACGACACGCGCTCGTGCAGGCCTGGCATTTCCGGCAGCTCGCGCCCGACGAAGCGCGCGGTGCAGCAGCCGTGGCCCCGCCGATCGCAGAGACGTGCCGCGTCGACCGCGAGCTTTCGAAAGTTCCTCCGCGTTCGGGATAAGATCACGCGTATGGCCTCGAATTGGGAGAGCACCGTCGTCCGTCGTCGCGCGACTTCTGCAGACGGGACACCCATCGCTTACGAGGTCGTCGGAGAAGGCGAGAAGGTCATTCTTCTCGCGAATGGGCTCGGCGCACGACTCTATGTTTGGGAGCCGATCATCAACGACCTGTGGCGCGATTATCGTCTCATCACGTGGGACTATCGTGGCCTCTTCGAATCGAGCACGCCCGACTCGGACCGAAAGCTCTCGCTTCATCATCACGTCGAAGATGCGCTCGCGATCTTGCGCGCCGAAAAAGTAGAACGGGCCGCACTCATCGGTTGGAGCATGGGCGTACAGGTCGTGCTCGATCTCGCGGCGCACAATCCCGAGCTGATCGCCGGTTTGGTTCTCCTGAATGGAACCTACGGACACGTGCTTCAGACGGGTTTTCAGCCCTTATTCGCGATCCCGTTCTTGCCGAAGCACTTGCACGGCGTGATCGAATTTCTGCGCGAACGTCCCAACGTCACGAAAATTCTCACCAAGCTCGCGCGCGTCACCGAGCTTCCAACCGTCGCGCTCATGACCATCACCGCCGGAAGAAAAAATGCGGTCGACAATCGGCTGCTCTTGCGGCGCTACTTCGAGGAGGTGCTCGGTCCGAGCTTTCCGAATTTTTTGCGGTTGTTCCAAGAGCTCGACGCGCACTCCGTTTATCACTTGCTGCCCGACATCAAAGCGCCCGCGCTCATCGTCAGCGGCAGGCTCGACATGCTGACGCCCGCATTTCAATCCGACGAAATGGCGCGCCGCTTACCGAACGCCGAGCACCTCGCGCTTTTTCGCGCGAGCCACTTTGCGCTTCGCGAGAGGCCCGAGGTCGTCGTGCCGCGGGTGCGCGCTTTTTTGCAGAACCGTGCGGTGTTCTGAGTTATTTCGTGACGGTCGCGTCGGGCTCTTTGACGGGAGCGCCGCTGGCCCCAGGCGCCGCCGTGCGCGTCGTGATGAAATACGCGCCGCCTTCTTTCTGCTGAAGAAATTTCAGGAGCGCCTCACGTGCTTCGTTTTTCAGGTCGGCGAGATGCGTGGAGTCGCAGGCCGAGACGAGCACGCTGACTTGTACGCCCGCTTGCGAAACGTCAGTGACGGTGAGCGCGAATTTTCGTTTGTCCCAAAGCGCGCTCGCCTCCACGATTTTTTTTGCTTCGGCGCGGAGCTCGTCGATGGGTGTCGCGAAATCGACGACGAGCGTCAACGTGCCCAAAATTTCGGTGTTTCGGCGTGTCCAGTTCTCGAACGGCTGATCCAGAAATCGTGAAACCGGAACGATGAGTCGTCGCTGGTCGGCGATACGTAGCACGACGTTGGTGAGGCTCACCTCCTCGACGGTGCCGGTTTGCCCTTCGACTTTGACGACGTCGCCGATGCGGATCGGTTGCGTGAGCGAGATTTGAATTCCGGCGATGACGCTCGATACGGACTTTTGCGCAGCGAGACCGACGACGACGCCGGCGATTCCTGCCGAGGCAAGAACACTGAGGCCAACCGTTCGTACGAACGAGAATTGCGTGAGGATGGCCGCCGTCGCGAGGATGATGACGATGATGTCGGCGACGCGCAGCAAAAGTCCGAAGCGGGTGCGGAGCTCACGTCTCCTAAATTCGTATTGAGCCTCTATTGGCAAGTGTCCGATGGCCCAACCCATCGCGACGTTGAGCATCCGCAAGAAGAGGAGGCTCAAGCCGATCACGAGCAGCGAGAACGTGGCGTGATCGAGGAGACTCTGCAGCACCAGTGTGAGCGCGAGCGAATCGACGGCGATGCGGAAGACTGCGATGCCGAATAAAATGCGGAACGGCGTACGGACCGCGCCGATCAAGTCTTCGTCGATGTGCGTGGCCGCCCGCTTCGCGAAAAATTTCCAAACCGTTACCACCAAAAAACTGGTGAACCGACCGACCAAGTAGCTGACGAAGATGAGCGCGATG
>JBDTFL010000784.1:0-6564 GCA_039937955.1 Polyangiaceae bacterium
CTCATTGAAACTCCGCGTCGAAGCCGAGCGCGCCGTATACAGCGGTGCGCGTCGTCACGAAAAGAGCTTCGAAAAAGCGCGTGTACATGAGGTCGCCTGTGACTGTGATTCCGTACGAAGTATTCCCCTCCGCTTTGCCGAGCGCAATGCGACCGCCGGCCCCGAGCGTGCCCGTGACGAGCGGACCGAGCTCGCGGTCGTCGGAGCGATACGTAGGAACGATGATCTTGCCGACCGAGTCGATGATGGCCGTGTATGCGAGCTGATAGAAGCCTGCGGCGGTCTGGCCATGCAAACGCACGTGCGGCCAAACGCGCAGATAGCGGCCCATGTCTTGGATGAAGCGAATGTCGGTCGACGTTGCTTTCGTGAGCCACGAGTCTGCGTAAAGGCGTTCTTCCAAACGAAGCGTGGCGTTGGGAAAGCGATGATTGAAGCGAATCGCGAATGCGTAGCGATCGCGCTCGGTCGGAAGCTGCTCGACCGGACGAAACGGCAAGCGATAGAAATTGACGACGTCGACCGGAACGCCCGCAGGAACTTTTGACGCGATGGCCGACGTGAACATCGGAATGTAGCGATAGGGCTTCGACTGATCGCCGCGCTCCGTGGTCAGCGAAACGCCTGCGACCAGGACCGACGTGGGCGAGAGAACGAGCGACACGCTGCCGTCGAAGCCGTTCGTGTAGAGCTTGTTGTGAAAAACCGAAAACGGCGTGTCGCTGCGGCCAATCGTGTCGTCCGAGTGCGAGTACGCGAGACGCGGCGTAATGAGCTTGTCGTGCATATCGGCGACGACTGCGCCGCCCGCGGTGAGCGACAAATAGTCGGGCTCGTCCGAAACGTTCGCGAACGCGCTGACTCCGTAGAGGCCGGGTTTGTAACCGCCGCTGAGTGATCCGGCGTAGCGCTTTTCTACGTAGTGAGACGATGCCTCGGAGACGATGTCCGGTGATGCCGCGGTGACGAAGTCGACCAAGAAGCTACCGGCGACGTTCCAACCGGAGGTGGGTGACAGGATCGACCCGTTGATGCTCGGCGAAAAAACGTAGACGTGGTTGGTGTCGCTGTACGCGGCGAGCTCGGTGCCCGCGTGGATGACGAGGTTCTTCGAATTTTCCGGAAGACATTTCTGCACGTCTTCCTGGCTCTTCGCCGATGCCATGCATTGCATCTGCCCTTGCGTGAGAAACTCGGGCGCTTGCGATTTGAGCGTGAGCTGGACGGTGAGGAGATCACCCTCCTTCACGTCGAACGTCTCTTCGTAACCGAGCGGAACGCCGTTCTGCACGCCCTCCGCTTTCACGGTGTGCTTGCCCGGATCGATCGAAAACTTTTTGTGGAGATCGCCTTTGACCTCGCGATCGTCGAACACGACTTTCAGATCTTCGACGCCCGCCGGAGGATCGAACGTCACGTGCGGAATGCGCGGAAGAAGATCTTGGACCTTCTTCTTCGCGATATCCATGACGGGGCCATTGCGCTTCGCAATGCCGTCTTTCAAAGCCTTTTGCGCATCTGTCAGCGCGCTGAGAAGCTTGCCCGCTTTCGTTTCGCATGACGTGAGGTGAAGACGCGTGCCGGGTTGCTCCTCCAGCTTCAGCGATGCGGTGTCCTTCTCGATGCACTCCTCGAAGTTTCCGGCGAGACCGGCTTTGAGGGCTTCACCGGCGAGCGCAAATGCTTCGGGGCTGTTCCAACCAGGAATTTTTCCACCGGCTGCGGGAGCTGGAGCTTCGTCTGCCGCGGGTGCATCTGCGGGTGCTGGAGCCGGTTGCGGAATGGCTTTTTGTGCGTCGGCGAACTGCGCGCGAATGTTGGGCGACGTGCCCGAGCTCGGAAGCTTGGCGCCCGGATCCTCTTGAAGCGCTTTGGTGAAATTCGCTTTCGCTTCGTCGACTTTACCGAGCTGCGAAGAGACCATGCCCAAACCGACATAGGCCTGCGCTCGCGAGCTGCCGCTGCAGCGCGCGGACTTCTTGCTGCATTTGTCGAGGACCTCGTCGAACTTCTTTTTCGCTTCTGCGTAATTCGCGGAGGCGTAGTTGTCGTTCATCGCCGACGAGATGGCGTTCGACGCGGCGTTGTCATCATACCCAGCCGCGGCAGCGCCTGCCGCACAGAGCATGAGGGCCAACGCGGCGAAGAGTGCGACGAGCCGCGGATGCGCAGACGTGCGAACCACGCTCGTAACCTACAGGAAAAACAATGCTAGGCGCCTCTTCTTAACGCGAAGCTTGCGAGGATTTTTTTAGGCGCGAGTCAGTCGTATGATTGGGCGCGTGGTCGGGCGCGGTCGATCAGTTGCAGCCACAACCACCACCACCGCCTCCCAAGCCGCCGCCCTCGGCGCCTTCGGAGACAGCTCGGACGTGCTCGTCCAAACCCGTGGACATGTCCTCGGTCGTCATCGTCGGATGCGCGAGCGTGCCGCGCTCATACGGCGCGACGTGCACGCATGCCGTGGAGGACAGCGAGAGAATGATCGCGAAAGCTCCTACGACCTTCATCACGAGGTTGATCCTACACGCTCCTTTCGAATCGCGCACGCACCTGCCATCGAAATGTACGGAGGGTGGATCGCATTTTCCTGGATCGTGATGGACTCACGAACGGCCCATTTTTCAGGTCGATTGGGGCATTTCTCATTTGCTTCGGCATGCCGGATGCTCCCACAATAGGACATGCGCTCTGAAACGAAGCTCGCGCGATCACGGTTGATGTTGCGGCTCGCGGTGGCGTTCGTCTTCGTCGCTGTTCCCGTTGTCGTGATCGCATGCGGCAGCGAGGACGACACGCGCTATGGCGGACCCGCGGGTCTCTCTGGAAAAAAAGTGGAGCCCGTTGCAGCCGGCGCATCGACCAACGCCGCGGGAACTTTGTCGCCCTGCACCGACGGCGGCGTCTCCGCGCTCGAAGGCGGAACCTGTGCGGTCCACTTTGCCGACACGATTTTCACCAAGTACATGAGCGCGACCGGCACGTGGAAATGCGCGGACACGAATTGTCATGGGCCTCAAGGCTCGGCGGGAACGTCCACCAACGCACCGACCATCGACGGCATGGACCCTCGCAAGGCGTATGTTGCGCTCGCCCAGTTCACCGGAATCAACGCCGAGCCATACATCAACGGCTGCTCCACCAATCCCGGCGCGTCGGCGATGGATTGCAACTTGAACGGCGCTTGCTCGCCCACGATGCCGCAATCGGGTGCCGGCGTTTCGCCGCCCGGACCCACGCCGCAAGAGATCGAAGATGTGGAAACCTGGCTCAAGTGCGGCGCGCCCTTCAACTAGACGCCTGCGCGTAGCTCGGCTTTTGCGACGCAATTGAAACCGCGCTGCGGCGATTTAGGTTAGTGACGGTTGCAGAGCTAAGCTCTCGCCTCGCCTCTCATGGAAAAGCTTCTCGCTCGCCTCGAACGGCGCATCGGTTTTCTGGCCGTCCCGAATCTGGCGTCGTTCATCGTCGGCGGCATGGCGCTGGTCTGGGTGCTCGGCTCGCTTCGGCCGGGCTTCGAGCAAATGCTCACGCTCGATTTGCCAGCGGTGCGCGCCGGCCAAGTCTGGCGCCTCATCACGTATTTATTTTTGCCACAAGCGACCTCACCGATCTGGGAGCTGCTGTCGCTCTACTGGCTTTGGATCGTCGGCTCGAATTTGGAGCAGGAGTGGGGCTCCTTCAAGTTCAACGTCTATTACTTTTTCGGAATGCTGGGCACGACCATCGCGGCGTGGCTCAGCGGCGGCGCGGTCGGAAACATCTGGCTCAATTCGAGCTTGTTTTTGGCCTTCGCCACCGTTTTTCCAGAATACGAAATATTTTTATTTTTCGTTCTGCGCATCAAAGTCAAATGGCTCGGTCTCTTGTCCGCCGGACTTTTGATCTTCGAATTTGCGATGGGCTCGTGGTCGTCACGCGCTGCCATCACCGCGGCGATGATCAATTATTTTCTCTTCTTCGGCGGCACGCTCGTCGCGATGGCGCGCTCACGAAATCTTCAAGTGCGCCAAACCGCACGCCGCGCAGAGAGCCGACCACCCCCGCCAATTCTCATCGAAGGTCGCAAGTGCGCCATCTGCAAAGCCAGCGAAGAGGACGGCGCCGACATTCGCGTATGCACCTGCGAAAAGTGCGGCGGGAAACCTCGACTGCTCTGCCTCGCGCACGCGCGCAATCACTGATGGCGCCAGAATGGCGCGTGCTGCCGCCAGTAATGGCGCGGGCTCGTCAGAAATAAATATAACTCTCGAACGTGCCCTCGACTCCGAGCGGGGCGGCGCGCGCGTTCACTCCGAGCGCGACATTTTTCGTGAGGCCCGCGCGCAAATTTCCACGAAGGTCGAACGTGCTGGCGAGATTTTGGGCGGGCAAATAATAAGCATTGCCCGTGACGAAGAGCGTGAGCGCTCGACCGACGCGCGCGCGTACGCCGCCGTATGGACCGACACCCACGCGCACGAAGCTTCCGCCAACGCCGTCGAAATCGGGTGCAAAAAGCACCGTTGCGTCGGCCATCGCGAAAATCGCGAAGCGTTCGTCGTGCGTGGCGAGCGTGAGGCCCGCCGCGAAATCTCCGCCGTGCGCGAAGCAGTCGTGTGTGTTGCATCCGCTGTCGTGAATGCGCTCGCCGTACGCGCGCACGCGAAACGAGACGAGCTTCTCGAACTTTCCGAACGGGTTCAGCGCGAACAATTCCGCGAACGTGATTTCGTCGATGGTGAACGAGTGATGCGTTTCGCTCCAGCGCGCGCGCGTGTCCATGAACTGGAGCGCCGTGAGATCGGGCTGACCGGTCGCGGGATCGGCGGGGTCGTGCATCGCGAGACGAAATCCGATCGTCGCGAACGCCTCGTGAAATTGCGTGTCGCCGCCCGTTCCCAAATCGAAACGCATCGGCCCATGACCGAGCTCCGGCGCTTTGTCGGCGGGAACCGGCAAATGATACGCGGCGGCTTTGTCGCGATTTCGCTGCGAAGGAAACGTTTCGATTTTGTCGACGAGCCCGGGCTGATCGAAGATCGCCGTCACGGTGTCGATCGGAAACACCGTCGTCTTGAGGTGATCGATCAAATCCAAACGCGGTGCGGCTGCCTCGATCGCCGCGAGCAAATGGTACGAGCAGTTGCCATGCAGATAGGTGTAGTCGATGCGCGTCGGCTGCAATTCCCAGACGTGCAACATGAGCATGCGCACCTCGGACGGTCGCAAATCGAGCTGATACTCCCAAAGATCGCGTTGCTGGATGTCCGAATATTCGACGAGCTTGTTCGCGAACGACTGTAGCTCGAACTTTCCGGGAAATAATCCGACGAGCCCTTTGAAGGCGTAAAGGAAGGGGTTTTTCGTGTCGGTGATGGCCGTGAACTCGACCGTCAGATCACGATCGCGGCTCACCGATTTTGCCTTGCGCGTGACGCGCAGGAACGTGTGCCCGAACATCGACGCCGGGTTCATCAAATAATTCGACGTGTAGACGTAGACGAGCTGATCGGCGTCGGCGTCCGACAAATATTTTTCGAGCTTCGGGCACGTCGGTTTTTTCAGGAGATGCGAGAGTGCGAGCTCTTCGTCGAGCCACTCGAAGCGCGCCGGAAATCGGCAGATGGCGTGCTCGTCTTCGTGACCGAAAATCACCGGCAGGAAAAAGGCCTCGAGCGTGGCACGCAGCTCCGCGTGGCGATCGCGTTTGCCGTTCGGTGAAATGAAAAATTCTTTGCCGTCCACTTCGCTCGCGTCGTCCACGAACAAGCTGTTTCGGTAATGACCCAGCTTTCGCCACTCGACGCGGTCCGAGAGATGCTCGAGATCGGCGAGATCGAGCACCGCGCCGACTGGGCTCAGCGCCCGCGCGTGGGCCGCTCCGAAAATGAGCGCGACGAAAATCGTAATTGCAACGACGAGACGCACGCGATTTTTTAGGAGACGCTCAAGATCACTTTTCCGAACGTCTGATTCTGCGCGGTGAGCTCGTGAGCCGCGCTGGCTTCTTCGAGCGGCAGCACGCGATCGACGATCGCCCTTATTTTACCGCTCGAAATGAGCGGCATGACGTGACGAGCGAACGCCCGACCCGCTTCGATTTTTTCTTCGAGTGGGCGTGCGCGGAGCTGCGTGCCGGTGAGCGTGATGCGTTTGCGGAGGAGCATCGCCAGATTGATCTCGGTCGCGTGGCCGCCCATCATGCCCACCAACATGATTCTTCCGCGGCTCGCGGTGCACGCGAGATCTTCCTGAACGTAGTCGCCGCCCACCAACTCGATCACGACGTTTGCGCCGAGCCCGCTCGTCTTCGCGAGAACGGCGTCGCTGAATTTTCCGTTGGCCACTGCAATGCCTTCGTCCATGCCGAGCTCGCGCGCGCGCTCCAATTTGCTCGCCGTGCGCGCAGTTCCGATGACGCGCGCCCCGATCGCTTTCGCTATTTGCGTAGCTGCAGTTCCGACTCCGCTTCCGACGGCATGAACCAAAACCGTTTCGCCGGACGCGAGCCGCGCTTGCGACACCATCGCGTCGTACGCGGTAGTGAACGCTTCGGGTAACGCTGCGCCGTCGGTGAACGAA
>JBDTFL010000785.1:0-3936 GCA_039937955.1 Polyangiaceae bacterium
GTCGAGCGCTCGAAGCACGCCGACGTGATGGGCATCGCGGTGAGCGGCGTGACCGTCGACTCGGCCAAGATGCAGGACTGGAAGAACGGCATCGTGAAGAAGCTCACGAGCGGCGCCACCATGCTCGTCAAATCGAACGGCGCCGATCTCTATCGCGGCGCCGCGCGCGTGACCGGAAAAAACACGGTCGAGGTCACGAACAAAGAAGGTCAAAAAGAGACTCTTGAAGCGAAATCGATCGTGATTGCAACCGGATCCGCGACGATTGAAATTCCGAGCTTCAAGTTCGACGGCAAACAAATCATCGGCGCCAAAGAGGCCGTGAGCTTGAAAGAAGTTCCGAAGCGCTTGCTCGTCATCGGCGGCGGCGTCATCGGGCTCGAGCTCGGCACCGTGTATCAAAAATTGGGCAGCGAGCTCACGATCGTCGAAGCGACCGGCGGACTTTTGCCGGGCGTCGATCCGGATCTCACTGCCGTCGTCGAAAAGAAGCTCGTCAAAGCCGGCGTCAAAATTTTCAAAAACGCCAAAGCACAGGGCTACGAAAAAAACGCCGACGGATCGATCGCGGTCAAAGTCGATCTGGGCGATGGGAAATTCGACACGATGGTTTGTGATGTCGTGCTCGTCGCGGTCGGCATGCGACCGATGGGCGCAAATCTCGGCCTCGAAGAAATCGGAGTCAAAGTCGAACGCGGCTTCGTGCCGTCCGATCAATTCGGGCGCACCAACGTGCCGAACATCTACGCGATCGGAGACGTCACCGCGCAACCGATGCTCGCGCACAAAGCGACGAAAGAAGGTGAAGTGGTCGCTGAAGTGATCGCCGGTCACAAAGCCGCGAAAGATTGGGTCTCGATCCCCGCGGCGATTTTCTGCGATCCGGAAATCGCAACCGCCGGCATCAACGAGACGCAAGCCAAAGAAAAAGGGCTCGACATCAAGATCGGCAAATTCCCGTACGCCGCGCTGGGCCGCGCGATGGCGATCACCGAGACCGACGGATTTTTCAAAATCGTCAGCGACAAAAACACGCACGAAGTTTTGGGCGTGCACATCGTCGGCGCGGAGGCGAGCGACCTCATCAGCGAAGGCGCGCTCGCACTCGAGATGCACGCGTTCCTCGAAGACATCGGGCTCACGATTCACCCGCACCCGACGCTCGGCGAAGGCATGATGGAGTCCGCGCAAAACGGATTGGGTCACGCGATTCACATCATGAATCGCTGAGCGACTCCGCGCGCTCGACGCTAGTCGTTCGTGTCGAGCGTGACGTTGTCGATCTGCAACGTGGTCGTCGGGGTGTTTCCGCTCGTCACGAGCCCGAGCAGCAAATGCGCGCGACCCTGCACCGGCGTGCCGACCAATGTTTGGTTGAACACCGCGGTGGTCGCGCCATTTCCGACGAACGCCAGCATCTTCGCGCTACCGGTCGAAATCAGCGAGATGCGCATCTCTACGTGCATCCACGTCTGATCCGGGAACGTGGATGTTGGAACGACCGTGGGCGCCGCCGCCGTGCGCGTGTTCACCGCCACGATCTCGGAACCCGTGCTCGCGTTGAGCGCGAGATAAAATTGCAATGCGGGTCCGCCGTCCGGATCGTTCACTTGCAGAATCGGATAATCGACGTGACCGCCGCCGATAGCCTCGCCGCCCGTCGGATTTTGCACGTCGAAATCGAACAGGAACTGCGTGCCGATTGTCGAGTCGGCATACAAGAGCGCGGACTCTTCGACGGCTGCATCGGCACTGCCGACGTCGCTCGCGTTCGTAGAAACCAGCAGCGACGCGTTGGACGCATTGCCAGGAGTCGCGAGCCCCAACGTGCCGGCATCGACGACCTTGCCAAGCACGACGGTGTGCCCGCCCACTCCGAAAACGCTCTGCGGATTTCCTTCTTCGAAATCGGCGCAAAGATCATGCGGATGATCGATGTTGCAGAACGCTGCGTCGCTCGCGGTTGCATCGAGCGCCCCGTCGGTCGTCGTCGCATCTCGAGTTGCACCGGCATCGTCGTGGACGCTGACGTCATCGATCCCGAGAATCGCCGCGCACGCGCTCGATGCAAATGCCGCGATAGCGACTGCGCACGCCGACCGAAATCGCGTCAACCGCCATCACCCGCGTCGGGATAGATCGTAGCGAGTACCACATTGTCGAAGCTGATTTGCGCGTTGCCAGCGGGCAGGGGTAGCCCTAATTCGTCCTGCCCAATGATGAGCGTCGGCAGCGTCGTCGTCGTAAGCACTTTGCTCGGTCCGCCGTCGAGCGGCGCGTCGCTCCCCTCCGAAACGAGGGTTCCGCCGCCTGGCGAGATCACGAACCGGAAGTGTGTCCACACACCGACGGTAGGTCGCCCTCCGCACCTCACGTTGATGAGGCTACTGTTTTGGAATGAGGTATCGGTGTTGGCGCTCAGCGCATAGTAGTTCGTCGTTCCTGGCTGCGTCAGATCTGCCAACGTAAGCGTTGGGCCAAGGCTCTGAAGGTCGCCGACAATTTCGAGCCGAAGATCGAAGTCGAGCTGAAACGATTGAACGCCAGGCGCATCCGCCAAGGGTGCGCGCACGGCCGCAAACTCCTCGGTTCCGCTGACTGTTATTTCCGGCGTGAAGGTCAACAGACTCGAGGGTGGGGAGCTCCCGCCATCACCAAGCCTGATCAAGTCTCCAGCTGATCCACCGTCCAGTTGCATGGTCATGACCGATTCCAAAACACCTTTGACATAAGCCTTGGTGAGATCGCCTTCATCGAAATCCGCGCAAAAATAAGCACCCGCAGCATTCGTCTGACACCAGGTCGGCGGCGGCGAAGCCTCGGCACTCGCATCGCTCGCCGTTGTTTGCGAATCGCTGCCACCCGCATCGTTTTGCGGATTTACCGTTTGCGCGTCCTGATCGTCGGACGTAAACGTGCTCGAGCCGCACGCCACCAAGATTGATAGCGGTATGCCCACCGTGAGCGCGGCGAGGGCAATCATCCGCGATGAAGCCAACCTCATCGGCGCCCTTTGAACCCCATCATGTTCTGTACGACCGACTCGCTGGCCTCTGCGATTTCGCCCTGCTCCCGAATGCGGTCCGCGCAGTCTTCGCAAAGCTTCTTCGTCTTGCCTTCGACTTTGACCGAGACGAGCGAATCCACTTCGCTGTCGCACTCTTTGCAGGTGGGCATGGCCCCATCGTAGCGCTACTCTCAAGCATATCTAGAGCGCAGTCGCCCGTCGGCGCTGCCATGGAGCACATCGCGCATGGGAATTTTCGATCGCATGGGGAAGGTCATTTCGAGCAACATCAATTCATTGCTCGACTCGGCCGAGGACGACGAAAAGCTCGTCAACCTCAACGTCGACGAGATGGGCGCGCAGCTCAAAGAAGGGCGCAAGGACGTCATCGGCGCCGTCGCTGCGGAAAAACAGCTCGCCAAGCGCGTCGAGGATCTCAAAGCCGAAAACGACAAATGGGTAAAGCGAGCCGAGCTCGCGCTGAAGACCGGCGACGAAGCGCTCGCACGTGAAGCGCTGAAACAGAAAAAACGAACGACCGCCGAAACCGAATCGGCCGAGCGCGCGCGCGTCGAGCAACGAGACGCAGCGCTTCGCATGAAGAGCGAGCTCACGCGAATGGAGCAGAAGCTCGAGGACATCAAGCTTCGCAAAGGCACCATCGCTGCGCGGGCGAAGCAGGACAAAGGCGGCGGCGAGCTCGGCAGCAAAGGGGGCTCGAGCGCGTTCGACAATTTCAAACGCATGGAAGACAAAATCGAAGGCCACGAGGCGCAGAACGCGGCGATGAACGAAGTCGAGGAAGCGCTCGGCGGCGGCGAAAAAGATCGCGACTTGGAGGCGAAGTTTCGTGATCTCGAGCGGCAGACGACCGGCGGCGGCGGAACGGGCGCTGCCGGAGAAGCGCCGAGCGACATCGACGACGAGCT
>JBDTFL010000786.1:0-3066 GCA_039937955.1 Polyangiaceae bacterium
GTCTTCAACTTCGTGATGTCGCAGCTCGAGGCGATCCCGGTCAACCCGAAGCAGTTCAACACCTTCGGTCCGCCGGCGATTTCGAAGGCAACGCGCGAAACCGCGAAAGCCCTGAAAAAAACGGGGATTGGTGCGCTTCGTCCGCTGTCGTCCGCGCTCGAGGGTTGGAGCAAAGCCGAAGCAAAGATCGGCGACATCCTGAATTTGTTCGAGCCGTTCACGTCGAAACGCAACGGTCCGTTCGACTGCTCCAACACGCGCGCTGCCTACGCGCGACTTTCGCCGGAAGACAAAGCGAAGCTCGCTTGGACGCCCGAGACGATCGACTGGGTGGATTGGTTTTACGGAATCCACATGCCGGCCGTCGAGCGCTGGATCGTTCCGGAGCTCGACAAAAAGCTCAAACGAGACCCGAAGCCGCTTCGCTCACACGAGACGCTGGTCACGCTTCTCGATCAGATGGCGGAGCGTCACGACATTTCGGTGGCGGTGTCGCGCTTCGAGGCGGACGGCTTTGCGTCGCTTTCGTATCGCGAGCTTCGTGATCGCGCGCGCACGCTTGCCGCGCAGCTCATCGCAAACGGCACGAAAAAAGGCGATCGCATCATCGTCTCGGCGAAAAATTCTCCGGCGTGGCCGATCTCGTATTTCGGAATCTTGTACGCCGGCGGCATCGTCGTTCCGGTCGACCCGGCGATCGAGGTCGACGCCTTCACGAACATCGCGCGCGAATCTCACGCCACCATCGCATTCGTCGACCGCGAAATCGAAATCTCCGATCTGAAGCTCCAACAAATCGAAGACGTGCTCGCGGAGGACTTCGTTCGCGCGGAGGATTTAATTGGCAACACGCCGCCGCTTCCGGAAGACATCGCGTCTTTGATTTTTACGAGCGGCACGACGGGAAAACCGAAGGGCGTCATGCTCACGCATGCGAACTTCACGTCGCTCATCGCATCGCTTGCCCCTATTTTTCCGCTGAATCGTGGCGATCGCGTTCTATCGGTTTTGCCGCTTCATCACACGTTCGAGTTCACGTGCGGACTTTTGCTTCCGCTCTCGCGTGGTGCGCGCATCGCTTACTTGGACGAGCTGAACGGCGACCGTCTTGGCGCCGCGATGAAGGCCGGTCACATCAGCGCGATGGTCGGCGTGCCGGCGCTTTGGCAATTGTTCGAGCGCCGCATTCTTTCGCAAGTTGCAGCGCGCGGGCCGGTCGCAAAAGCGATCTTCGAGTGGGCCGGTGATCTGAATCGCTCGCTCGGAAAATCGCTCGGCATCGACGCGGGCAAAATCATTTTTGGCCCGGTGCACGCGGCGCTCGGCGGCAACATCAAATACCTTATTTCTGGCGGTGCCGCGCTTCCGACCGAGACGAGCAAAATGTTCGCGGGCCTCGGTCTGCACCTCACGGAGGGCTACGGCCTCACTGAAGCCGCACCGGTTTTGACGGTTTCAAAACCGTCACCGCGCACGAAAGCCGGTCACGTCGGAAAGCCGATCCCCGGTGTCGAAGTGAAAATCGATTCGCCGGACGAACGCGGCGTCGGCGAGGTTCTCGCGCGCGGCCCGAACGTGATGCTCGGCTACACCGACGCGGAAGAAACCGCGCGCGTGATGAAGCCAAACGGCTGGCTCAAAACCGGCGACCTCGGCAAGCTCGACAAAGAAGGACGACTCCAAATCGTTGGCCGCTTGAAGGACGTGATCGTCTCGGCGACGGGCGAAAATGTGTATCCGGACGACATCGAAAATCGTCTCGGCACCGTGCCGCACATTTTGGAATTGGCGATCGTCGGCATCGAAAAAGAGGGCGAAACGGCTTCAGAACGCGTTGCGTGTCTGGCCGTTCCCGCGCCGGACGAAAACGTAGAACGCGCCGAACGCATGGACCGCGCGATGCGATCGCTCAAAGAGGCGATCGGAAAATTGCCGTTCGGACAACAGCCGTCGATCGTCCACTTGTACGACGCGAGCTTGCCGCGCACCGCCACACGCAAAGTGAAGCGCGCCGAGGTCCAAGGAATTTTGCGTCGCATGATCGGTGCATCGCTGCCGCCGAGCGGTGAAGAAGCGCAAGTGAGCTTGGTCGTGCAAGCGATCGCATCGGTCTCCGGAAAATCGATCCGTGAAGCGCACTCGCATGCCTCGCTGCAAGCCGATCTCGGTTTCGATTCGCTGATGCTCACCGAGCTCCTCGAAGTTCTCGAATCACGCGGCGACGCGATCGATCCGGCGGCGCTCACGCAATGTCGTACCGTGGAGGACGTCGAGCGATTGGCCGGAAATCGTGCTGCGCGCGGAGCCTCCGACACACGCGAAACGCGCACCGCGTCGCGCACGCAGAAGATCGACAAGGGCGGGGACGCTTTCGAAAATGTGAAGTTGCCGCCGGTCGTTCAAGATCAGGCGAAAGCAATCATCGGAAAATTCCAAGACCTCTTCTACGGCGACGTCATGAAGCCGAAGGTCTCTGGTCGCGCGTTCATTCCGCACAACCGAAATACGATCGTCGTGGCGAATCACGCGAGCCACCTGGACATGGGCTTCGTTCGCCATGCGCTCGGCTCCTATGGTGAGGATGTCGTTTCGCTCGCCGCTCAAGATTATTTCTTCGGTCATGGACTTCAGAAAGCCATGTTCGAGAATTTCACGAATCTAAAATCCTTCGATCGCAAAAGCGGTCTGCGCCAAAGTCTGCGCCAAGCGGGCGAGGTCATCGAGCAAGGCAAGACGGTTCTGATTTTCCCGGAAGGCACGCGCTCCGAGACTGGCGAAATTCAGGAATTCAAATCGATGGTCGGCCATCTTGCGCTGACCCACGGCGTCGACGTTTTGCCTATTTTTATCGGTGGAACGCACGCGGCGATGCCGAAGGGCTCGAAGATTCCGCTCGCGCGTCGCATCACGGCGCGCATTGGTGTTCCGCTACGCATCGCAGACATGCGTCGTCTCACCGCGAACATGACGCCGCAAGATGCAGCGCGTGAAGTTGCGCGGCTCGCTCGTGAAGCGGTGCTGGCGCTTCGTGATGGCAAGCTGCTCGACATCTCGCGTGCCTCGTCG
>JBDTFL010000787.1:0-4287 GCA_039937955.1 Polyangiaceae bacterium
GCGCGTCTTTCGTGTAGAGGCGATAACGCCCTTTCGATCGCGCGGCCGGCCGAAGTAGCTCGAGCTCTTCGTACAAATGAATCGCGCGCACCGTCTTGCCGGACTCACGCGCGAGATCACCAACCTGCATCAACGCCTGCATCAACGCCCCGTCTTTGATGTCGGGCGTGCTTTCACGATCCGTCTCCGAGCCGCTGTCATCACAGGGCTCGGTGGCGTTGGTCGTGTGTAGGAGTGGAAGACGATGACTCATTGAAGGCTAACCCTCGCGTTTACGTGCGAGTTGGTTGCGCCGACTAAATAGAGGAGAGGAATCCGGGCGTCAAGCAACTCTTACGTTAGGGTGAGACTCATGTAAGCACCCGTCAACAGACATTTTTTCGAAAATTGGTTGGCTAGCCAATCAATTTGCTGGAAATGCCTGTGGAAACGAAACCATTCGGGCACCGGTATTGACCTCATGCGTCAAATCGACTGACTCCGGACATCCGTAAACCCATGCGCGCCACGGTCGCGTCGGGAACCCCAAAAGAGCTACGGTTCGTGGTTCGTGAAGCGTTCCTCGAAACACGCCGACGATTCGGTCGAAGAGCTCGCTGTCGAAGACTTGGAAGATCGCGAGGACACCGCGACGAAAGTTCCGCGTCCTGCGGGATCAGTTCAAGAGCTCGACTCGTCGCTCCTCGAGGACGAGGACAGCGCGCACGATCACGACGACGCGGACGCAACGGATTCCGACGCGACCGTCGTCGGAAGCCTCGCGGAAGTGCACGCCGAAGAGCACGAGCCGACCGTCAACGAGAACCCTTACGCACACATCGAGAGCGTGATCATCGACGATCACGATCCGGACGCGACCGACGCTGATGCAACCGTCGTCGGAAGCCTGGCCGACCTCAAAGAAAACGCGCACGACGAGGAGGAGCCCGAGCCGACGATCCTGGGCAGCCTCGTCGACACCGACCTGCGCACCGAAAAAATAAAACCGATCATCATCAAGAAGTCGGAGCCACCGAAGAAGAAATCCGAGCCGCCCGAACCGGCAACCAACAAGATCGCGCCGCGCCCTTCGCAGGTTGCCGAGCAGAAGATCGAAACGCTGTTGTCGCGTCTCGAGGAGACGGCGCTGTCGCGTGAGAAATCCCGCATTTTGAAGCAGATTGCGACGGTTTTCAAAGACGAGCTCGGCGACGAAGACCAGGCCTTCGACGCACTGATCGAAGCGTTCAAGGCCTATCCGGAAGATCGCGACACCAAGGCAAAGCTCGAAACGCTCGGTCGCAAGCTCGGTCGCGTCGGCGAAATTTCTTCGGCGATGGGATTGGGCAGCGGCGAGTTTCAAGGACTCCGCGCGCTCGAAGCGGATCTGCGTCGTCAGAAAAAATTCACGGAGCTCGAAGAGGTCCTCGAAAAAGAGATCGAGGCCGCGCCCGATCGCGACGCGAAGATCGACACACTGTTGCGACATGCCGAGCTGCTCGAGCATCAGCTCGTAAAACCAAAACAGGCGGTCCTGAAATTCGAAGCGGTGGTTGCGCTGCAGTCGACGAACGACGCCGCGCAAGATGGCATCGCGCGCTGTCTCGTTTCCTTGCGCGCATGGGACGAGCTCACGGCCGCGATCGAATCGCGCATCAAGGTAACCGCGAAGGTCAGCTCGAAGACGAAGCTCCTGCTCGAGCTCGCAGAAGTTCACGAAGCAAAACGTGGCGACGTTCCGAAGGCCATGGAAGCCCTTTTGAGAGCCGAAAAAGGCGACAAACGGAATAAACGCGTTTTGTACGAGCTCGCGCGCGTGAGCGAAAAGAAGGGTGACGTTCCGGCGGCCGCCGCATATCGCGGAGAGCTCGCGGAGCTCACCGAAGAGCCCGACAAGAAGGCGCAGATCCACGCGGCGATCGGCGAGATGCTTTCAGCGGGCGACCGCGATCCGACTGCCGCGCGTCTGCACTTCGAGAAAGCCGTCAATTTCGATCCGAAGCTTTTGTCGGCGTGGGAGGCATTGCAGAGGCATTCGGAGCGCGCCGGAAATATGCAACGTGCGGCATACGCGCTCGAGATGCGCGCTGACAACAGTGAGTCGCCACGCGTGAAGGCATTGCTCTACGCCGAGCTCGCCGAGATGCGTGAGCTGCAGCTCGAAGATCCGAACGGCGCGGTCAGCGCGTACGAAAAGGCGCTGACATTCGACCCGACGCTGGAGCGCGCCGCACGCATGGTGCTCGACGTTTATGTGAAACGAAAAGATTGGACGAAGGCGGCACCCGCATGTGAGCTGCTCGTTCATGCCGCGACTCGCGATGGCGACGCAGACCGCGCGTTTTCGCTTTTCTTGCTCGGAGCGAAAATCGCCGAGCAATCAGGCCATCCCGAGCGTGCGGTGCTCGCGGCGCTCGCTGCGTTCGAGCTGAAGCCCACGTCACCGGATGCGCGTTCGGGTCTCGTCGAGGCCATGCACGCCGCGCGCGCATTTCCACAGGAGCTCGGTCGCGCGAAACCTGCGCTCGACAGAATCGTCCGAGAAGAAAGCAAACTGGACCCATCGACGATGGTGCTCCTCGCCGACGTGCAGATCGCGCTCGGCGATGCGCAAGGCGCGGCGCGACTTTTGGGCAAGGCTGCTGAACGCGATCCTCGACACGCGGGCGCGCTCTCGCGTTTGGCCGACGCACACGTCGCCAGCGGAAATTGGAAAGAGGCCGCGAACCGCAAACGCGAGCTCGCTGCCTCGGTCAAATCTGCCGACGAAAGATACAAGCTGTACGTCGACGCCGGCGAAATCCTCGCGCATCAAGCCCACGACTACGAAGGCGCTGCCGAGTGCTTCGAGGACGCGCGCAAACAGAAGCCACAAGATCACTGGGTCTTGCACACGCAACTTTGGCTCTACGGCCAAATGGAAGCTTGGGGAAAAATGGCGAGCACGCTGCGTGCGATCGCCAGCATCGAAAAAGAACCGGCGGTGCGCGCGAAGGGAATTTTCGCGATGGCGCAGCTCGTTCGCGACAAGTGCGACGATCCGCGTTGGGCCGCCGAGCTCTTCGACGAAGCTCTGCAAATCGATCCGACGCGTCTCGACGCGTTCGAGCGCATCGTCCGCATTTTGACCGAGCTCAAAGATTGGAATGCGCTGGAAAAAGCCTATCGCGCGATGGTCGATCGTCTGAAGGACAGCGACGACACCAACCTTAAACATGCAATCTGCAATCAATTGGGGTTGATTTATCGCGATCGTTTGGGCGACGCGAAACGCGCGCTCGCGGCATTCCAAGCTGCGCTCAAGCTCAAACCGGACAGCGCGCAAGATCGAAAAATTTTGACCGAGCTCTACATCGTCGTCGACGATTTACCGAAGGCGCTCGAGGTCGCACGCGAAGGCGTCATGCTGAATCCCGAGCGCGCCGAGCCCATTCAAGAGATGTACGAAATCTTTTTACGACAGGGCGCGATCGACAAAGCGTGGTGCGCCGTCGACGTTCTCGCTCAACAAAAACCGCTGAATGACGAGCAGAAACGTTTTCACGAAGGCCACGCGCCACTCCCCACACGCGAGGTGCCGGGCACGTTGAATGGCGCCGCATGGGACACGCATTTGATCCATCGCGATCTGGATCCGACGCTCACTGCGATCTTCATGCGCATCACACCGGCCGTGGTTCGCGCGCGGTTGGGTGCGTCGGCGAGCCGACCCGCGGAAGACATTTTGGGTCCAAAGCTCGACGCAGAAAAAGGTGACCTCGCGCGCCTCGTACTTCGCGCGTTCTTGGATGCGGGAGAAATTCTCGGCATCGCACCACCGACACTTCACGTTCGCGCGAAGATGAGCACGCCGTTCATGTCGGTCGCGTGGATCACTCCGGCGGTCGCCGTTTCGCTCGATCAGCTCGCCGGTCTTCCTCGCGCAGCGCTCGCGTATTTGGCTGGAAAAGTGATCGCGCAAAATCGTGAAGAGATTGTCGCGCGCGCACTTTTTCCTTCTGTCAGCGAATTGAAAGCGCTCGCGGCAACCGGCGTCAGGCTCGGATCACTCGTGGAAGCCGGAACCATCACCGATCAAAACGACGCCGTGCTCCTCAGCGCGATGACCCACGACGCCATCGTCGGTCTCCGCGCGTACTCCCGAAAATTGAGCGACAAGGGCGGCGCGACGCTCGACGTGAAACGATGGGCCGAGCTCGCCGAGCTTTCTGCTGCTCGCGCGGGCCTCTTGATCGCCGGAAGCGCCGCTGCAGCCAAACGCGCGAACGCCGTCGAAGCACGCTCCCCCGCGGACTTGTCACCCAAAGA
>JBDTFL010000788.1:0-4075 GCA_039937955.1 Polyangiaceae bacterium
GATGGGCGCGCCGAGCTGATCAGCGGTCAAATCTTTCGCCCCTTTTTTGCCCATATCGATGTTCTGCGAGCTCTCGTCCATCGCTTTTTCGCAGCTCTTTCCGGCGCTGACGGCGACTGCGACGTGCATTTCTTCCGAAGCGTTGCCGTCTTTGTCGTGGTCGTAAATGGCGACGTCGATCTTGGTGCCTTCGTCGGTGATGTTGTCGAGCTTGTCCCAGAAAATGATCTTGTCGCCGGTGTAGCCATCGCTCGTTTTCATGAGCGGAACCTCGACGGCTTCCGAGCCCGGGCCTTTCGGGTACACGATGACGGCGTCGCGCTGTTTCACGTCGCTGCCGAGCGCACCCAAGTTCACTTGGTCGTCGGTCGCGTGAATCGTGATGTGAATGCCGTCGTCGAGCGTCTCGATGTGGATGAGGCCCGCGTAGTCGTCTTTTCCGTCCTTCGAGCACGGCACCATCGCGTCGTCGCCGTCGGGGTCGTGCAAGTCGTACTTGTGAACGTGATCCTTCGGCGCGCACTTCAGCGACGAGCTGTCGTAGCTGCCCCCGCCACCAGAAGCAGGTGAGGACGACGCCGAAGTCTTTGCGGGCGGGCTCGAGCCACCACATGCCGCAACGACGAAAATACCGAGAGAGAGGGCCAACGAACGTGTGAGACCAGATCGCATTCCGACAACGTTACTAAAAGAGCCCCTCGAAACAACACGGAAACATGCACCCGCCTAACGTGCAGCCTTCGCGATGGAAGCCACTGCTCCTCGAATCGACACCGGCGATACCGCATGGCTTTTGATGTGCGCGGCGCTCGTCCTTTTGATGACGCCCGCGTTGGCGCTTTTTTACGGCGGCATGGTTCGCCGAAAAAATGTGTTGTCGACCATCATGCACTCGATGGCGGCGATCCCCATTTTAAGCGTGAAATGGGCCCTTTTCGGCTACTCGCTCGCGTTTGGTCCTGATCACGGCGGCATCATCGGCGGTCTCGACTACGTCGGGCTGCGCGGCGTCGCCGGAACGTTGCACGGCACCGTGCCCACCTTCGCGTTCGTCGCATTCCAAATGATGTTCGCGGTCATCACACCCGCGCTCATCTCCGGCGCGTTCGCCGAGCGCATGAAATTTTCCGCGTACATCGTCTTCGTCTTGGTTTGGTCCACGCTCGTTTATGATCCGGTTGCGCATTGGGTTTGGGCCGACGGCGGTTGGCTTTTCAAATTGGGCGCGCTCGATTTCGCGGGCGGCACCGTCGTGCATCTCACTGCCGGGATCAGCGCGCTCGTGTGTGCGCTCGTGATCGGCCCACGTTTGAAATACCCGCACGAGCGTCCGCTTCCGCACAACTTGACGATGACGCTCACGGGCGCCGGAATTCTTTGGTTCGGTTGGTTCGGTTTCAACGCGGGCAGCGCGCTCTCTTCCGGTGAGCTCGCCGCGCTTGCATTCGTCACCACGCATCTCGGCGCTGCAGGCGGCGCGCTCGGTTGGCTGGCTGTGGAATGGCGACATCGCGGAAAGCCCACCGCGCTCGGCGTTGCGTCGGGCCTCGTTGCAGGTCTCGTCGCGATCACGCCGGCTGCAGGTTACGTCGCACCATGGGCTGCGATCGTCATCGGCTTCGTCGCGAGCATCGTTTGCTATCTCGCGGTGCTTGCAAAGTACAAGATTGGCTACGACGACTCGCTCGACGCATTCGGCGTGCATGGCGTGGGCGGCCTCACCGGCGCAATCCTCACCGGCGTTTTTGCACAAAAGGTCTTGAATTCAGCCGGATCCGACGGCGCGCTGTTCGGCAATCCGCATCAGCTCGTCATTCAAATTCTCGCGTGTGCCGCAACCGGAATTTATGCGGCAGTGATCACGCTCGTGGTCTTGAAGGTCATCGACAAGACCATCGGCCTCCGCGTCGATCAGAGTGATGAACGCGAGGGGCTCGACTCCACACAACATGGAGAAGACGCGTACGCTGGCTGAGATGCGATCACCGAAATTCGGAATGCGCGCTCGCATTGGTGCGCTCGCTTTGCTCGTGATCGTCGCGGCGCTTTGGTCACCAGTGTCGCGTCATGTTCGTGCGGGCAGGTTGCTCACGCGCTTTGCGGATACGAGCGCGACGTATCCGGACATCGACATTACGTCGTTCACGCTCGACACTCCGAACGGTCCGACGCGCGCAAAAATGTACTCGCCGCACGGCTCCAGCAATTTACCGGGCATGGTGGTCATTCCAGGTGTGCATCATCTCGGCGTCGACGAGCCGCGTCTCGAACGTTTTGCGAGCGCGATCTCCGCATCGGGCATCATGGTCATGACGCCCGAGATAAAAGAGCTCACCGACTACCGCATCGAGCCGAAGTCGATCGCCACGATTGGCGCGGCGGCCACCGAGCTTTCGAAGCGTATCGATCGCAAAGGTGTCGGCGTTATGGGTTTGAGCTTTGCGGGCGGGCTCTCGCTTCTTGCCGCGGCCAATCCGCGAACCAACGAGAATATTTCTTTCGTCGTTGCAGTCGGCGCGCACGACGACATTCGGCACGTAGCCAGATTTTTCGCGAAAGACGAAGCGATCGAGCCGAACGGAAATGTCCTGCACATGCACGCGCACCCGTACGGGATCATGGTGCTCGCGTATGAGCACGCGGAAGATTTCTTCGACAAGGCCGATGTTGCCAATGCCGAAGACGCGATGCGCCTTTGGCTCTGGGAGGACAAAGACGCAGCGCGTGCCGTCGAGAAAAAATTGGATCTCGCCGACCAGGCCAAATTCGATCTGCTCGCCGAGCCCCCCCAACCAACAGCGAGCTCCGATCCGAAATCGGCTTCATTTCCCGAGCATCCGATGGCCAATGAAATTTTGGGAGCGCTGGCTTTGTATGGGCCCGCGCTCGACGACGTGTCGCCGCACAATCATCTGGCGTCGATCCACGTGCCGGTTTTTTTGGTGCACGGCGAGGGGGACGACGTGATCCCCATGACCGAAACCGAATGGCTCGAGCAAGACGTCCCAGCCGATCAATTGCAAGAGGCCTTGATCAGCCCGGCGCTCCAACACGTAGAGCTCCACGGCGAGCCCACCGCCGGCGAAAAATGGAAGCTCGTGCACTTCATGGCGCGCGTGCTCGCAGAAACGCAGAACGAAGCACGCGATTGATCGATTGCGTTATGGTGCGACGCGCACATGCCGCTCGATCCCGACTTCGTCGAAGACTGTCTCTATGCGCCGGGCGGTCTTCTCATCGACGAGATTCTCACCATCGACAAAGAGAATCATTTCGTCAGCGCGCGCATGCCCACGAACGCAGACCTGCCGCTCACGCGTGAGCAACGGGTGCATCCGATTCGTCATCCGCGACACGTCGCTGGCGGTTTGATGGTGCACATGACCGGAATGGTCTCGTTCGTTCACAGCTATTACGTGCTCGGCATTCGTCACAAAGAGGGTTGGGTCGGCTACGGCGCAAAAATAAATTCGGCACGCTTCAGGGCGCTGGCTACGCCAGGCACTCCGCTCACGCTCGAATGCAAAGCGAAGCAGCTGCGCCAAGGCGCAACGAAAGTGTTCGTGCGCTACGAGTTTCGTTTCTTGCAAGGTGACACCGTCGTCTATGAAGGTGACCAAAGCGCGTTCTGGCAGAAGCTCGAGGCGGGTCACGAGCCTGACGCTGAAACCCCGTAAAAACTGGACAAAACGCGCGTAAGAGGAAGACTTGAGGAGTCGTCTTTCTTTGGGAGGTCCTCACATGATCGAAAAAAAGAATCGAGTCTTCGCGTTCAGTGTGCGCCGTAGAGTCGCCGTGATCATCGCTGCGTCGGTCACCGGTCTGCTCTTCGCAGCATGCGGCGGCAGTGACGGATCTTCGCTGATCGATGGCACGACGGGCGACGCGTCATCGTCGGGCGACGCGCTCACGAGCGCCGACGGCACGACGACCGATGACGGTGGCAACACCTCGAATGATGGCAGCACCATCGACGACGGCGGCGCAAACTTCGGCGACGCCAGCAGCCGTGACGGTGGAGATTTTCCGGATGGCGGCAGCTGCAATCGCACGGACATGGGCACGTCGATCAAGA
>JBDTFL010000789.1:0-9800 GCA_039937955.1 Polyangiaceae bacterium
GCTATTGCGAGCACGCACGCGCCGCGCGCGCTCTCTCTGCTCCACATGCAACTGGGATGGCCTCACGTGACCGAAACTGTCATCTGTTTCGTTTACGGCATCACACAACGACGGTGATGGCGCGCTCCGGGCACGCGTCTACACATGCCATGCAACCTGTGCACGCTTCTTCTTTCACCACGACGGCTTGTTTGCCCCCATGCGCGAACACTTTGATGGTCGCTAAAATCGAGAGCTTGGCGGTCGGCTTTCGAATCGCGAAGACGTTCTCAGGACAAACGCGAACACAGTCTTTTTTATTTTCGCAGCGTTCGGAGTCGACGGTTACGCGCGGCATTTCTATCTCTTACCGCGCGCTTGTGTGGCGCTCGTCAAACACACGTGAAGAATTGTTTCTCGTTCACTCCGCCGAAGCGGGCGCAGCATCATTTTTTTTTGTGTCGACGTTCTTCAGATTTTTCAAACGCGTCCACACGAAGATGATGCCGAGCACGATGACGGCCGCGCCGATCGCTTTGTCTGCGCGATGCATGAACTGCTTCAGCGGCGAATGCTCGTCGAGCAAACGAACGCCGAGCTCTTGTCCGACGTAACCGAGCGCGAAGCACCACGGCAGTGATCCGACGAACGTGTAGATGTGGAATTTCGTTTTGTTCATGCGCGACACGCCCGCAGGAAACGCGATGAACGTGCGGATCACCGGCAAAAGACGGGCGATCAAGATGATGATTTCGCCGCGCTTCGCGAACCAGCGATCAGCTACGGCCAGCTCGTGCGGGCTCATCAAAAGGTAGCGACCATATTTTTCGATCGCCTTGCGGCCACCTCGTGCGCCAACTTGATAAGCGAGCTCGCTCCCCAAGTTGCAACCGAGCGCGCCGGCGACTGCCGCGGCGAACAAATTGAACACCGGCAGCGTGATGTGAAACTGCGCCGAGAGCGCCGCGTTCACGTCCGGATGCGAAAGCGCCCCTGCGTACGGCATGATGAGCTCGCTCGGCAGCGGAATACACGCGCTCTCGATCGCCATCAAAAGCGCGATACCGAAATAGCCCAACGTACCCATGACGTAGACACAAAAGCCGCCCAACACCGCGAAGATCGCTTTGACCATAGTCAGTCCTTAAGGGGTGAGCCGCAGGCTCTACCGGCTCGCAGGACTCGGGTCAAGCTCCTGGACAGCGCTCGTGCGAGCGCGGCGCGGCTACTTCTCGCCTTTTTTCTTCGAGAGATCCGGTATCGGCAACGGCGAGAGACCGATGCCAGGCATCGTGGGCTCTTCCGCGAAGGTCGCAGATTCGTCGTCGCGGTCGCCGCTGTGAATCACGGTTTTGTCGGCAGCGGCTTTTTCACCGGCTGCGATGGCGGCTGCTGCGGCGCGCTTGTTTTCACCGCTCGTCGTCTTCTTCTTCGAAGGCGCAGAAGCCTCCGCTTCTTTTCTCAGCTCGGCGGGGTCGGCCGGCGCGGTGGGTGCGTCGTCGCTGTTGGGCACGGCGTCGAGCTGCCCAGTGGATGACGTGCCGAGGTCGATCGAGGCGCCATCCGCGAGATCCTCGATTTTGATCACGACCGCCGTGATGTTGTCCTCACCGCCATGCTCGTTCGCTTTCGCGATGAGCTCGCGGCAGGCGTCGCCGATGTTTGGCGCGCGCTGGATGATGTTCTGAATCTCGGCGTCCTCGATCATGCCGGAGAGGCCGTCCGAGCACAGAATGTAGATGTCACCAGGATGCGGATCGTCGTGCTGCAAATCGACGACGACTTGGTCCTGCATGCCGAGCGCGCGCGTGATCACGTTCTTCGGAAGCTCGCTGCGTTGCTCGTCGGTGAGATCGGGCATCGCGAGCAAGTAGTCGTTGATGAGCGAATGGTCGCGCGTGAGCTGCTCGATCTTTCCTTCGCGCACGCGATAGCAACGTGAGTCGCCGACGTGGCCGATGTACATGCGCTTCTTGCTCGGGCTGAACATCGCGCCGACGACCGTTGTGCCCATGCCGTGGTACTCGCGCGAGCGCGTCGATCGCTCGAAAATTTGCCGGTTTGCGACGCGGATGCCAGTGAGCAAGCGGTTCTCTTCTTCCGACAGATTCGTGTCGAAATGGAACGGCCACGTCACGTCTTCATTCGCGGTCGACTTGAAAAATTCGCTGATCGTTTCGGTCGCGAGCTTGGATGCAACATCGCCTGCGCGATGCCCGCCCATGCCGTCAGCGACGACAAAAAGATCGTACTCCTTGAGCACGACGAAGGAGTCCTCGTTGTGCTCGCGCTGGAGCCCGACGTCACTCAGGCCGGCTGCAATGGCACGCAATGCGCTGGCAGACATCAGCAAAAACAGCCCTCCGAGACCGAAAAGCGTTTCATTCGGCCCCGCGCCTGTCAAGCACGCAGAAGACCGATGGCAAAAGCCGAGCAGCGCGCAGGCGTCCAGGAGCAGCTACGCAAAGGCGTTCAGAGTGACGGGCGCTAAACCTCAAGGATGTCCTTCTCCTTGTGGCTGATGAGGACGTCAACCTGCTTGATGCCTTCGCTGATGGTGTCCTCTACTTTTTTCTTGGCGCGGTCGACGTCGTCCGAGCTGGCTTCGCCGCCGTCGTCGATTTCTTTGAGCATGTCGATGGCGTCATGACGTGCTTTGCGAATGACGATCTTGCCCTCTTCGCCGTACTTGCGCGCGATCTTCACGAACTCTTTGCGGCGCTCTTCGGTGAGCGGAGGAAGCGGCACCCGAATGATATCGCCGTCCGCCTGTGGGTTCAGCCCGAGATCCGACTCGCGAAGCGCTTTTTCGACGCCCTTCATCGCGCTCTTGTCCCACGGCTTCACGGTCAGCAGGCGTGGCTCCGGCACGTTGATGTGCGCCATCTGCGCGAGCGGCGTCATCGTGCCGTAGTAATCGACGCGAATGCTGTCGAGGAGTGAAGTGTTCGCTCGGCCCGCGCGCAATTTCAGCAGCTCGCGCCGTAGGGCTTCATGGGCCTTGGCGATTGCAGAACCCAGCTCTTTTTGTACGTCGTCCAGCATGTCCGGCATGACTAGGGAGGCACCTTATATCGATTCGGGGCGAAACTTCTACCGACTCCTCACGGACACGAGTTTTCACGGTTTCTCTGCTGGTTCTTTTGGTGGTTCTTTTGGTGGTTCTTTTGATTGGTTTCTTTTTGCGGGTTTCTTTTGGGCACACGCGAGAGCGTGTAGGCTCGGCCCGCTATGACGCGCAGAATAAGCGTCCAACGGGGAGCGTCTGACTTCAGCATGGTGTGGCGTTCGCCTAATCAACGCCTCGAGCTTCGCGTTGGTCGTACGTTGCGACGCGTTTTTTTGGCGATTTTGCCGGTGTTTGCGGTCGTCGCGGCTCAGTCCCCTGACGCGTCAGGTGCTCCGACGGGTGCGTCATCGGCGAACAGCGCGACTGCATCAGGCGCCGCCGCGAGCCCGGATGCGACCACCACCACCGTGACGCCTCCCCTCGTCGACGACGTCGAGCAGATGTGCGCCCTCCTCTCTTCGTGTGACGGCCTGCCCATTCCGCAATCGCTGTTGCCGCATGATTTTTCGGGATGCGTGAAGGCGATGCAAGGCGACATGACGTCACCGTCGGCCGTGAATTTTTCGCTGACGCTTCGCGAATGCGGACTTCGCGCGAACTCCTGCAACATGCTTCGCACGTGTGCACTCCGCGGCGCAAAAGCGGACGTGTGCGTCGGTCGCGGAAAAACGTCGCCGGCCGGCTACTGCGATTCGGACGGCCGCGCGGTCAGCTGCTTTCACGAAAAAGTTTTGGCGGTTCGCGATTGTCCACGCGGCGGAGAACAGTGCGCTGTTCGTGAAGGTGAATCGCTCTGCACGCTCGGCGCATGTCCCGCGGACGTAAAAGAGGGCGCACCTGCGACGTGCTCAACCTCCGGCAAACGCATTTTGAAATGCGAAAAAGGGCGTCTTTCATCACTCGATTGCGCTGCGTTCGGTTTGCGTTGCGGAACCCAACCCGACGGAACACCGGGCTGCACCACTCAAGGAAAAGTGTGCGCGCAAGGATCGAAACGCTGCGACGGCAACGTGGCCGTCGGATGTTTCAACGGACACGAGACGCGCATCGACTGCAGCGCCGCCGGTCTCACATGCAACGGCGTACCTGGCGCAACGGCAGTCGGTTCTTGTTTTGCGCCGCCGGTCGATGCAGGAAAATGTGAAGCAAGTGGCGCGTCGGGCGTCGCTACGTGCAACGGCGCCACGATTTCCTACTGCGCGGACGGCAAGTCGCGCAGTTACTTCTGCAAAGCGATGGGCTTCAACAAATGCGTTAAAGACACGCACGGCGTTCGCTGCGCGCTTTAGCCACTGGGCGCCTGCGCGTTGCTCGGCTCGGAGTTGCTCACGCGCTCGCGGGCGCTTACGTTTCGCGCGAGTCATGCATCGTCCTTTTTTCATGTTCGCGTTGCTCGCGAGCGGCCTCGTTTCGTGCAGCTCGTGCTCCCACAAAAGCTCGGGCGATGATCTCGGCGTGCCGGTCGTCCTCTCCCCGGTCGCCGCGCCGGACAACCTCGTCGCCGAAATCACGATCAACAATCCCGACTTTTTTTGGGGACATTTGCAACACGGCGTCGGCGGGCTCGCTGCGCTCTTGCCACAATCGCTCGGCGGTTTGGTCACGTCGTTAGGATCGGTCGACCCGTCGCTCGCGCCGGCCGTCGACGGATCGTCGCCTGCGTATGCCGGAATCATCACGCGCGGTGCCGACGAATTCGGCTGGGCCGTCGCTGTCACGCTCACCGATCTTCCGCATGCGCGCGCCACGTTGATCGATGGCGAGTCGGCACATTACGACGGCAAAGAAGAGGGGATTTGGACGGTCCTCACGCGCAAGGGTGGTGCATCTCCGGCTTCTCCTGGTCCGCAGATCGCGATTTCGAAAAATGGAATGCTGGTTGTTGCCGACACCGCGGACGACGTGAAAGCGGTCGGCGAATATCTCACGCGCACGATGCCAACGCATCCGCGTTTGGCGACCGACGTCGCGATCGACGTACCGCGAGCCGCGCTCGGCGGCGCACTTCACGATCGGCTTTCGGCGGCATGGACGAATTTCAAAACAGAAAAACAATTGCAGGCCGACGAAGCGAAAAAAACGCACGGACGCGCTGCGGACTTCGGCGATCCGAGCGGAATTTTGGCGCTCGCGGATGGCGTGGTGCAAAAGCGGCTCGCGCTGATGATCGATTTGCAGAATGCACATATTTCGATCGACAGCGACGCAACGTCGGTCACCGTCGACGCGTTGCTCACGCCCAACGAAGGCAACGGCGCAGCCTCGCAATGGGTCAACGGATTGAAGGTCGGAGAGGCCACGCCCGTTCTCGACATGGCCGCGGGTCCGCTCACGATCTTGTCGCGCTCGAGCGACGCCGATCGTGCTGCCGCACCGACCGACTTTGAAGCGGCACTAAAAGGCGCGCTCGGAAATCATCTGAACGACGCCGACGCAAAGCTCGCGCGCGCTGCAGCCACGGATTGGAATGCGGGCCTCGGCGACTACGTGACGATTTCGGTGTCGACCGACGGCGTGCCTGGCGCGAACGTCGTCACGCCTACCGGTCATCCTGATCCGATCCAGAAATCCATACACGAAGGCTTCGAGCTGCTGGCTAGACCGGCGTTCGCCGAGCCCCTCGCGTCGAACTTCAACGTCAACGGCTCATCGTTCGGAATGGCTGAAATCAAGGGTGTTGGTAACGCAACGACGTTCACGTTGAAGCGCGGAGCTGGCACGCCGCTCGGCGCCGCCTGGATTCTCCACGATGGGTCGTTCGAGCTCGGCTTGTCGCCTGACCCGATCGCATTTTTGATCTCGGCAGCTCACCCGGAGCATGTTTGGCGGGCCGATCCGACCATTGTCGCGCGCTCTACCGCGCTCGGCTCGACCGTGTCGTTCGCTGCGGTAAGCCACCCTTTTCCTTCCAGCGATCCCAACGCTTCGCTCTTTTTCGCGTGGGGCCGCGACGGCACGAAAGGCCGAGCTTCGGTCGCCACCTCGGACGTCGTCCTCCGCGAGGCGATCCGTCTCCTCGGACGATAGATTCCATCAAGGCTGCCGATCGCGCGGGGGGACCCCTCTAAAACGTGCTTGCGGCGAAGAGTGGTTGTAGCCTTCTCGGCATGCAGCTTCGTGCGGCTTTCTTCGTCACTTTTTCACTTCTTTCGGGACTCGCATTTGCGGCCTGCGGACGTTCGGCTCTCGACGGTTACAACCTCGCTGCCGCGGACGGCGGCAAAGACTCGGGCACGGACGCGACCCCTCCGGACGGCGCACCCTCTTGCAACCCTGCGACGTGTCCCGACGGATGTTGCGACGACAACGGCGTTTGCCAAGGCGGCGGCGACAGTCTCAATGCGTGCGGGTCGAACGGCGGTTCGTGCGTCGACTGCATCGCTGAAGGTTTCGACACGTGCGATCCGGACACGCACTCGTGCGCCCGCCAGATTACGTCGTGCGATCAAGGCTCGTGTCCGAACGGCTGTTGCCTCTCGACGGTCGACGGACTTTTCTGCGAGGACGGCACGAGCACCAGCGCATGCGGCAACGCAGCCAACACCTGCGACGATTGCGGAACATCAGGCCAGACGTGCGATCCGAACTTGCAGCAATGCGTTGCTTCGACATGTGATCCGTCGACGTGCTCCGGCTGCTGCACCGCCACCGGCGAATGCCACACGGGAACCGATCAAACCATCTGCGGCGATTTCGGTGCACTCTGCACGAATTGCACGGCGTCCGGCGGATCATGCCAAAGCGCAGAGGCCGGCACTGGCGGAGAGTGCGTGACGACCCCGCCAACGTGCACGGCAACATCGTGTGCAGGCGGTTGCTGCCTCGGACCCGACACATGCGTCATGCCTGACAGCGACACGTCGTGCGGCATCGGCGGCGAGCAGTGCGAGAACTGCACGGGCGAAGGCAAAACCTGCCAAAGCCACGCGTGCGCGACCATCCCGTGCGCACAGAGCTGCGCGACGAGCAACGGTTGCTGCGCGTCCGACGGAACGTGCCATGGCGGATTCCTCTCGACGGCTTGCGGCGAAGCCGGAAACGCCTGCGTCGACTGCACGACCGCAAGCGAGACGTGCGACATCACCTCGCGCACGTGCGACAACGCAACGAGCACCTGCCCGGCCGCATACGGAACGTGTCCGGCCGGCGTCACGCAGGCAGCGCCCTCGACATCCACCGCATGCAGCACCGAAGATATTTCGGAAGCGGCCAGCGCGTGCACCGACTCACCGTCCAGCGGCACGGGCGGCGCACATGGCGCGGGTTGCGCGAGCTTCTTCTCGTTCGAGTCGACGAGCAATCCGGCCTGCGGATCATGCCTCTCGCAATTCGATTTCACGTTCCTCGAGAACAACGGGCTCTTCGCGTGCGTTCAGCCGTTCGAGCCCACGGCGCCCATCGACTGCACGCACCAAACGGGTTGCGCCGCCGACTGCACGACGCAGAGCTGCACCGCTTGCGCGTCGGGCGATCAGGCCGCGTGCGTGTCGAACGTTCGAACCGGTCAGTGCTCGACCTTCTACAACCGCGCAAACCTCTGCGAAAATGCGGCCTTCGCCCTGGGCGCCAACTTCTGCAATCCCGCGCGCTACACGAATCGCGATTTCGGTTTGTGGCTCCAGGCCGTCGGCGCTCACTACTGCGCCGACTGATTTCGACTCCGTTGCTCGACGAAAAAAGATGACGCGAGCTGGTTACGAAGAGGTCGTTTTACTGACGGGATATCCGTCGTTCTCGGCACGCAAAATGTGTGAGGAGATGGTCGCGCGTCCGGGCGTGCTCGTGCATGCGGTCGTGCGCGAGAAGCTCGCCGCGGATGCACGCGCGGCGCTCGACACGTTGCCGCTCGAACAACGACGTCGCGTGAATATGATCGAAGGCGACGCAGCCTGGATGGATTTGGGCCTTTCTGGAGCCGAATTTCGATCGCTCGCAAATGAGGTCGACACCATCCATCACTGCGCTCGCGTTTCGTATCTCGGCGCGGATCGCGCCACCGTCGAGCACACCAACGTCAACGGCGCGCGCGAGATTTTGGAATTCGCAGAAGCGTGCGCCGATCTGAAATCGCTCGTATTTCATTCCACCGCCGCAGTTTCCGGCGATCGCACCGGCCTCGTGCGCGAGGACGAGCTCGACAAGGGGCAGAAATTTCGCAATGTCGTCGAAGAGACGAGTGCGCGCGGCGAACGCATGATGCGCGACGCCATGAAAAAAATTCCCATCGTCATCGTGCGGCCTTCGATCGTGGTGGGTGACTCGACGACCGGCGAGGTCGACCGTTTCGACGGCCCGTATCTTTTGATTTTGCTTTTGCTGACTGCGCCCGCCGACGTTTCACTTCCCCTGCCCGGCCGCGGCGACGAGCCGCTGAACCTGGTCCCCGCCGACTACGTTGCTCGCGCAGCCCACGCGATCGGTCGCGACAAGCGATCAGCCGGTCGAACATTTCATCTCGTCGACCCGGCGCCACTCTCGGCGCGCCGTGTTTTCGAGCTGTTTGCGCGCGCCGGTGGCCGACGCACACCGCGTGGCTTCATTCCCGCAAAAGTCACGAAGGCGATTTTACGAACCCCCGGAATCGATCTCTTCGCAAAAAGCCCGCGCGCATTTTTGGAGACGCTCGGAACCGCGGTCACCTATTCCTCATCCACCACCGACACGATTTTGTCGGGCTCGGGCATCGTGTGTCCACCGCTGGAAAGCTACGTCGACAAATTGGTGAGCTTCGTCCAAGACCGGTTGCGCGAGAAACGAGCAAAGGCGGAGCGCGAAACCGACGACCCGCTCGCACGCAATGCGCCGCGCGAGAATTGAATCGTGGCGCGCCCGCTCATAGGTGATGGGCTCGTCACGCGTGGCTTGCGGGTCGTGGCTCGTGACGTCGTGTTCGTGAAAGGGATCATCGAAGCACTCGAGGGCATCGCGGTGGTGTTCGCAGAGCACGGTGGTGATCTCGTGATCGCGGCGCCCGTTTCTCGCGAAAAAGAGCTGGATTTGCTGGTCGACGATCTTTGCGCAGAGGTCGGCGCGATGCGCATCACGCTTCCTGAGCCGCCTGCGACTTAGCGTTCCCACCCAGCGCATTTTTCTCTTCGAGCTTCGCGAGAATTTCTTTCGTCGTGAGTCGATGAAGAACGATGCGCAGATCTCCCGCGAGCGGCGCTTCGACGATCAAACGTGCGCCGTTGTCCGGACGATCGAGCTCGATGCGGAGCGCATGAATGAACGGACGGTCGAGCGTGTGCTTCTCTTCGAAGAAGCGATTCGTGCGTGCGTCACCGGAACGCGCATCACCCACGAGCGGATGACCGACCTCTGCGAGATGTTTTGCGACGAGGAGATCGGAAGACTCACCCGCGGAGCCATGCGTTGCGATCACGCGCACGAGTGAGTGGCCGCCGACGATCGCGAGGCGCCGATAACGCGTCGAGATCTGCCTCGCGTATTTTTTGTTGCCGCGCGAAATCACGCCCTTTTCTCGCGTGATCCCGCGACAGCCAACCACGAACGCCACGAGCGCGTTTTCTCCGCGCAAGGCATTCGTCCAAGGCGCGAGCTGATCCGCATACCGCACGAAGAGCACGACGCCGCTTGTCGAACGATCGAACGCGTTCACCGCGACGGCGTCATCCGCATTTTCCAACTTGCGAACGCGCTTCTCGAGCGAGCGCATTTCTTCGTGCGCCTCTTTCGCCACCATGATGACCCTCTCGTCCTCGAACAAAACGGTCGGCGCCGGCGGCTCGGC